>JAWVYP010000101.1:0-9336 GCA_033722655.1 Akkermansiaceae bacterium
CATCGCCGGTGCCACCGCACCTCCGGGACGCCGCATGGGCCACGCCGGTGCGATTGTCGGCGGAGCCGAGGACACCGCGGACGCCAAGAAGAAGATTCTGGCCGAATGCGGCATTGCCGTTGCGGAAACTCCCAGCGACATGGCGACCACCCTGCTGGAGAAGTGGGGTAAGTAAGGGCGCTTCGCGCCGTCGTCCTTGGTCATTTATTTCAACCCGTCCAGCTGAGCTGGGCGGGTTTTTTGCGTAGCGATTGAGGGGATGTGCCTAGCTCCGGGACTGGCCTGGCTTATGCTGATTTTAGCCAGGAGGAAGTCATGATGAAACCAAGCCTAGGAATTCAATCACTCCGCAACACGCTGCTGGGACTGTTCACTTCCCTCGTGCTGGTGAGTCCGACGGCTTCGGCTACGGATGACACCCAATTGTGGAACTGGATCATCCTCAATTTGTGGGAAAACGACACGCATCGGCTCTACACCTACATGGACAACCGGGTGAGTGACGACATGTCCGAAGAGCGGCTGTGGCTGATGAGTCTGCGCTACAAGTACAAGGTGAATCCCAATCTGCAACTGGGCCTGGGTTACACCTACCTGGATTCCCACAACACCACGACCGATGTCTGGCGGGATCAGCAACGCCTGGAGTTTGAGCTCAATCCATCCTTCAAACTCGATGAGTGGAAGCTGCATTTCCGCAATCGACTGGAGCTTCGCTTCTATCAGGACAGTGACGAGGCCAGCTACCGCTTCCGTCAGCGCACTCAGCTCAGTCGCCCCATCGATCTGGGCTGCTTCGATGGCTTTTACACCAACATCGAGACCTTCTACATGCCCGACATCGACCGGATCAACGAGTTCCGGACCATTCCCGTCGGTCTCGGCATGCCCTTGGGGGATCAAACGAAGCTCAATCTCTTCTACATGATCCAGTCACAGCGCGATGGTACTTCATCGCACTGGACTCATGCCCACGTGCTTGGCACGGTATTGACCTACTCGTTCTAGGTCATGGCCCGACTCCTGTTTCTTTTTCCCGTTCTGTTTGCCGCATTCGCTTCTGCCGAGGATGTGCCCAAGCGTCCCCACATCGTGCTGATGATGGCCGATGACCAGGGCTGGGGCGACGCTGGCTACCAGGGCCATCCCTTCGTCCAGACTCCGCACCTGGATGCAATGGCCAAGGAGTCGCATGTGTTCGATCGTTTTTACGCGGCGGCCCCCGTTTGTTCGCCCACCCGTGCCAGTGTGTTCACTGGCCGCTCTCCCTTGCGCACTCGCGTGCTGGCCTGGGGTCACTACCTGCATCCCAAGGAGGAGACACTGGCCCAGGTCCTGCGCGACCACGGCTATGTGACCGGCATGTTCGGCAAGTTCCACATCGGCTCGGGCCAGCCGGCCTCGCCCTGCAATCCGGGGGCGATGGGCTTTGACGAGTGGTGCATCGGCCTCAACTTTTTCGACAACGATCCCTACCTCAGCCGCAACGGGGTGGTGGAGAAGCGCCAGGGCAAGGGCACGGCCCTGCTGATGGACGACGCGCTGGCCTTCCTTGACAAGCATCACGAGGGCGACAAGCCCATGTTTGTGGTGGCCTGGTTTCCCTCACCGCATTACCCGCACGAAGAGGTGCCCGACGATCCGGACATGTATGAAGGCAAGGAGCATGCTCCGCTCTATCGCGAGGTGACTTTGCTCGATGAGCAGGTCGGGCGCATGAGGGCCCACCTGCGAAAGCTGGGCATCGAGCAGAACACCATCGTCTGGTACTGCAGCGACAATGGCGGCTTGCTGCACGAGACGGCGGGAGGCCGCGAGAAAAAGGGAAGCATCTACGAAGGAGGCTTGCGGGTGCCCGCGCTCATTGAATGGCCGGCCAAGTCCCTCGGCGGGCGCAGTGTGGTGCCGACCACCACCAGCGACATCTTTCCAACCCTCACCGCCTTGGCGGGCATCGAGTGGACGCCCAAACACCCCATCGATGGCCAGGACCTGCGTGCGGTGATTGAGGGCCAGGCCAAGCAGCGGGAGGGCGCCGTGGGCTTCTGGAAGTCGCCCATCAAGGGCATCAGCACCCGGAACGACATGATTCTGGAGGAGCTCCACAAAAAGCAGCAGGCCGGCGCTCCTACGCCTCACCTGCCGGAGCGCATCACCGCAGGCCTGTATGAAATGCCCGACTGGCCGGTGGACCAGAGCAAGGGTCATGCCGCCTGGCTGGATTGGCCCTGGAAGCTGCACCGCATCAATGGTGATCGTTACGAGCTCTACGATCTCAGAGCCGATCCGCAGGAAGCCAAGGACCTGAGTGCGGATCCTGCTCAGGCGGAGCGTCTGGAAAAGATGAAGACAGAACTCTCGGCGTGGATGGTATCGGTGACTGCGAGCTACAACGGCAAGGACTATGCCGAGTGAGCCCGCCATCCACCTGCTCTCCGATCCTCAGGCCGAGGATGGAGCAGCGGCGACCTTCCATGCCGTGCTGCGCGGCATTCGCGAGGCGCGGGAGTCCATCGAGATTCACATGTTTGTGTGGCGCAACGACGATATCGGCAACGAAGTCGGCCGCGTGGTGCTTGAGGCCGCCGAGCGCGGGGTGAAGGTGAAGATCATCAAGGATCTCGGCGCTTTCATGTACGAGCGCATCGAGATGAACCGCAAATCCTTCTTCAACAAGGCCATCTCCAAAAAGCAGAGCCTGATCTACAAGCTGCTCACTCCGACCTTCCCCGACACCTACTGCGAGGATGACTACGGTGATGAGTTGGGCAATCAGGTCATCAACCATCCGCTGGTGACCATGGAATGGGTCAACCACACCCATACCAAGTATTACATTTTTGATGAGGAGGTGATGCTGACCGGGAGCATCAACCTGGAGGACCGCCACCGTGGCTACTTCGACTACATGATTCGCATCGAAGGCAAGGCTGCCATCGAGCGCCTGCGTCAGCGCCAATCCCTGTCCGTGCCATTTGATTCCGGACGCTCCATGGATTTCGCGCTCAATGTGATTGAGGGGCCGAAGAAGACCTTCGAGATCAAGCCCGAGTTCCTACGGCTGATTGGCGAGGCCGAGAAGTCCATCGTGATTGAAATGGCCTACATCGGCGACCCCGATATCAGTGATGCGCTGGTGGCTTCCGCCAAACGGGGAGTGAAAATCACCATGCTCTTCTCGCGTGAGGCCAACATCGGCAACGACATCAACTACCATGCCATGCATGAGCTTTGTCAGCGGGCTCCCATCGAGGCCTATCTCACCCCAAAGATGATTCACTCCAAGTTGATGTTGGTGGATGAGGAAATCGTGATGATGGGTTCGGCCAACTTCTCGGTCTTTTCCATGCAGAAAGCCGAGGAGTTGAATGTGGTGATCCGTAATCACCCGGAAGTCTTGGCTGAAATTCGGAAAACCCTTAAGGCTCGCGAGGCTGCGAGCGAGAAAGTGGAGGATGTGGAGGTTTTCTCTCACTACAACCACTTCGTTGCCCGTCTGCAGCAGCTTCATCAAAAGCTCAACTCCTGGTTCAACTGACTGATGAAACCCGGTCAAATCGCTCTGATCGCCCTAATGGCAATTGTGATCCCTCTGGGCGCAGTAGGGATTCGGATGACGATAATGAAGGATGTTCCAGCTGATGAATTTAGTTCATTCATCGCTGATCATGGATCCCAACTGGGGGGTCGGCGCGTTTCAGCACCTACTTCGCTTCCATTATTGATTTCGATTCGTTTTCCCCAGGCTGGAGGTCCCGGTGGGCTGGGCTTTCCAGATCGCACCGAAGTCTTTGACCTCATTTCTGATGATGGGCTGGTCGAGTGTCACGCTCACATTCGGCATGATCAGGTTTGCATGGTGACTTTTGAGCGATTTGACCCATCGCCTGAATTTCGGAAACGACTATCTGATCGGTTTCCTGGACTGACAGTGAAATAACTGTAGCGGCGGTCTATGACCGTCGAAACGCTGCTCAGACGGTGGTCGACGGTCATAGACTGATCTCGTTCCACTTGATCCACGAGGTATGCGGCCTCCTCCGAGGCCGGTTTCAGTCATGCCAACTCGCTTTTCTCGTTGGGCCTTCGGTCCTTGCCGCTACAGTACGAAAGATCAGCTAAAATGCTTCAAAATTCCATCCACCAATCCGGGGATGTTGTGCGGATGGGCTTCAAACGCGGGCTTGATGCCCTTCTCGCGCAAAGTCTTTGAAGTCACCGGACCGATGCTGCCGGCGACACAACCCTCGGGCCAATCGAGGCCGAGGTCGAAGTAGTGCTCGACGGTGGAACCGGAGGTGAAGGTGATCATGTCCGCGCCCTCTTCGGCGAGGCGAGCCTTGGCCCCGGTGGGGTCTTCGGTCTCGGGGACCGTACGGTAGGCGATGCATTCATCGAGGATGGCGCCCATTTCCATCAGCTCCTTGCCGATGACGTCGCGCGATTCGGCGGCCTTGACCCAGAGGATGGTTTCGTTTTCCACCGAATGATCTTTCTTGAAGGCTTCCAGCAGACCTTCTGCCACATACTTGCCCTCTTCGGGCAGCAGGTCGCAGGTGAAGCGGTATTCGTTGAGCTTCTTGACGGTGCCCGGTCCGATGCAGGCGATGCGCGGGTTGCCGAGGCTGCGGGCATCGGGGAAGGTGGCGAAGAAGGCGTCAAAGAAATGCTCCACGCCATTGGGACTGGTGAAGATCAGCCAGTCGTATTCGTGGGCGTGGGTGACCAGTTCGGCAAACTCGCGGCGGTCTTCGGGTGGCTCGATGCGAATGGTTGGCAGCTCGATCACGTCGGCACCCAGTTCGGCGAGCTCCTTACTCAGTCCACCGGCTTGCTTGCGCGTGCGGGTGACCACGATGCGCTTGCCAAAGAGCGGGCGGGTTTCAAACCAGTTGATCTTCTCGCGCTCCTTGACGACGTCGCCGATGATGGCCACAGCAGGGGATTTGAAATCGGTCTTCTCGGCGGTGTCGGCAATGTCCTCGAGCGTGCCGGTGATGGTGCGTTGTTGGCCGGTGGTCGCCCAACGGCTGAGTGCAATCGGAGTTTTCGGGTCGGCGCCACCCTCGATGAAGGAGGTGGTGATCTCGCGCAAGCGCGCCACGCCCATCACAAAGACCTTGGTGCCCGGTGTCTTGGCCAGATGGGCGTAGTCGACCGAGCTGTAGCCCTTGGTCGGGTCCTCGTGGCCGGTGAAGATGGTGAGTTGGGTGTTGTGGTCGCGGTGCGTGACCGGGATGCCGGCGTAGGCCGCACCACCGATGGTCGAGCTGATGCCGGGGACAATCTCGTAACGCACGCCGGCGGCGGCCAGTTCGGCAGCTTCCTCGCCACCCCGGCCGAAGATCATCGGATCACCGCCCTTGAGGCGCACCACCTGTTTGCCCTGCTGGGTCTTTTCGACGATGAGGTCGTTGATCTGGTCTTGGGGCAGGGTGTGTTGTTTGGCGCGCTTGCCGACGGGAATCTTCTCGCAGTCGGGTTTGGTCCACTGCAGCAGCAGCGGGCTGCTGAGCGCATCGTAGACGAGCACGTCGCAGCGTTCGATGAGTTCCTTGGCGCGGCAGGTGACCAGTCCGAGGTCACCCGGACCGGCGCCGACGAGATAGCAGGTTCCGGAGGTCATGGCAGGGAGTCGAAAAGTTCTTGGGCGACGGCGTAGGGATCGTCGCCCTTGGCTTCGCTGGTTTTGGGTTGGCCGCCGGCTTCGGGGAAGACGCGGGCCTTCATGGTGATGAGGCCCTGCTTGAGAGTGGAGTAAACGCCCACCGGGGTGTGGCAGCCGGCGTCGAGCAGGCGCAGGAATTCGCGCTCGGCGGTGATGCAGGTCCAGGTGGCGTCGTGGCAGATGGTCTTGGCGAGGCTGCGCGTCTGTTTGTCGCCCCAGCGGATTTCGAGGCCAATCGCCCCCTGACCGGCGGCCGGGTAGAACTCGTTCTCGGGCAGGCGGACGGCGCGCAGGCCCTCGATGCCGACCAGAGCTTCCGAGCCCTCGTGACAGGGTTGCTCGAGCAGGTAGCCGAGTCGCACCAGTCCTGCTTCGGCCAGCAGGATGGCATCGTAATCTTCGCCACGGGCCAGTTTTTCGAGGCGGGTGGGAACGTTGCCGCGGAGGTCGACAATCTTCAGATCGGGGTGCAAGTATTCAGCCTGCTTGGCGCGGCGCGGACTGCTGGTGCCGACCCGTGCGCCTTCGGGAAGTTCCATCAGATCACTGCCATCGCGGCTGATCAGGACGTCGCGCACGGGACCACGAGGCAGGACGGCGGCCAGGGCGAAGCCGTCCTCGAGTTCGGTGGGCATGTCCTTGAGGCTGTGGACGGCAAGATCGACGGTGCCGTCCTCCAGGGCCTGCTCGATTTCCTTGATGAAGACCCCCTTGTCGAAGACCCCGTCCTCTTTGGCGACCTCGGAGAGGGCGACGTCGGTGCGGCGGTCGCCGGTGGTCTTGATGATGCGGCGCTCCAGCTTCATCTCGGGGAAGGCCACGCCCAAGGCAGCCTCGGTGACATCGGCCTGGTAGAGGGCCAGGTCGCTGCCGCGGGTGCCGATGCGGAGGGTGATGGGGAGGGTGTTGCTCATCGTCGATGGGGGCGGGTGGAGCGGATCAGGTGCCGGGCAGTTTCCGCTTATTGAGCTCGGCGTCAATGATCGCCTCGCATTCCTGGAGCTGGAGCTCGCGTTTTTCGCGTGCCTCGCTGGCGAGGTCCTCCAGGGTGTCGATGTCGTAGAGGTAGACTTCCTCGATGTCGCCAACACCCGGATCGATGTCGCGGGGCACGGCGATGTCGATGAAGAAGAGCGGCCGGAACTTGCGCACGCGGCGCACCGCCTCGACGTGGAAGGGCATCACCACCGTGTGGGGGGCACCCGTGGCGGAAATGACCACGTCCACTCCGGCCAGAGCGGAATGCCACTCATCGAACTTCACCGCCTTGCCGCCCATTTCCTGGGCGAGTTGCTCGGCGCGGTCGAAGGAGCGGTTGGTGACGAATACGCTGGAGGCGCCGCGTGACATCAGGGCCTGGGCGGTCTGACGGCTGGTATCGCCTGCGCCGATGACAATCACGCGGGAATTCTTGAGGTGACCGAAGATCTTTTCGGCCAAATCGACGGCGACACTGGCCACCGAGGTCGAGCCGATCTGGATGGAGGTCTCGGTGCGCACCTTCTTGCCGACGCGAAATGCGGTCTGGAAGAGCTTGTTGAGGATCGTGGAGGTGCTGCCGGCATCCAGGGCCGCCTGGTAGGCCTGTTTGACCTGACCGAAGATCTCGGTTTCGCCCAGCATCATCGAGTCCAGGCCACTGGCAACCCGGCAGAGGTGACGCGCGGCGTCCCCTTTCAGCTTGCGGTAGAAGTGGTCGATGCCGTCGTCAACCTGATCGATGTGGGTGGCGAGGTGAGCCTCCAAGGAGGCCAGCGTTTCCCCCGCATCCTCGCCGACGAGATAGAATTCGGTGCGGTTGCAGGTCGAGAGCACCAGGCCCTCCACGGCGCCGGTCTGCCGGACCACTTCCCATGAAACTTCACTCAGGCGGGTGTTGCCCACGGCAAAGCGTTCGCGCACCTCAATGGGCGCGGTCTTGTGGTTGAGTCCGAGACAGACGAGTTCCATTCAGCGGGGGGTCAAATGAAAGCGAAGACGGCCAGGGAGAGCACAAAGAGAATTACCGCGAAGCGCGACAGCTTGCGGCCGGTCATGCCGCGCACCTGCTTGATGATGAGCAGGGCGATGTAGGCGACCCAGACTCCGATGGCCGTCACGAAGTGGGCGCCGAGGGCCCCGTCCTTGGGCATGAGGATGCCGGCGACGATGCCGATGGTCAGCAGGGCCGTGCCCAGCCACAGCAGTTTGGTGAGCGAAAAGATGAGCTCGCGCACCGGGGGCAGGTTCTTGAAGAGCCCGCTTTTGAGGTGGTGGTCCTTGAGTTGCTTGTCGAGCACCAGAAACATCACACCGGCGACTCCGGCCAAGGCGTAGGCGCCGTAGGCGAGCACCGAGGTGGCCGAGTGGGTCTCGTGCCAGGGGTTGCCGCCGGTAAGGGCCTCGGGATTGGCGGTCATCACTCCGGGAATCAGGGCCACAGCCTGGAAGATTACCACCACGGGTGCGGTGAAAACGCCGAGCAGTGAAATGCGGTAAGCTGGGCCGATCAGCAGGTAGAAAAGGGTCAGCGACCAAGCGAGGAAGGCGAGAATTTCGCCGAGGTCGGCCAGCGGGCAGGCCTCGCGGACTTCGCCGCGCAGGGCGAGGAAGACAGACTGGCAAGCGATGACCAGGACCATCAGGCTCAGGGTCCAGCGGCTGCGCCGGCCCCGGTTCACGGCAATGATGCCCTGCACGGCCACAATCAGCGCGAGCAGGGTCGAGGCGAGCAAAAGCCAGCGTTCCATGCCCATTCCATGCCTCGGCTTGGGCCCGTATGCAAGGTTGTAGCGGCGGTCTATGACCGTCGAAACGCTGCTCAGACGATGGTCGACGGTCATAGACGGACCTTGTTCCACTCGGTCCACGAGGGTTGCGGCCTCCTCCGAGGCCGGATTTAGTGATACCAACTCGCTTTGCTCGTTGGACCTTCGATCGTTGCCGCTAGAGGGGCAAAAGCTTCAGTCCGCCTTCGGAGGCTTCCTGAGCGCCTTCTTCTCCGAAAGCTTGCGTTTGTCGGCCACCGAGCGCTGCTTGGAGCGGCGGGAACGGCGGCGTTTCTGGCGGCGCATCTTCTCAATGGCCTGCTTTTTGGCGCTTTTTTTGCCATCGCGAATGCCCTCGAGTTGCTCGCAGAGCTCGCGACGGGCGAGGAAGCGGTTGAGTTCGCGCGAGCGGTCCATCTGACATTTGATGGCCACCCCGCTGGGCTCGTGCTTGAGGAAGACGCAGTTGTTGGTCTTGTTGATCTTCTGACCGCCCGCGCCCGAGCCACGGATGAATTTCTCGGTCAGGTCCGCCTCCGTCACGCCAAGCGCGGCCAAGCGCTGTTCCAGCGCGGCTTGCTTCTCGGGAGTGACGGGATGGCCCATGGATGGATTAAACCATGAATTACGCGAATGGTCACGAAGGGATGGTGAGCCGCTACGCGGCTCGTTCCTGGTTCTTGGTTCCTAGTTCCTAGTTGGCAACTTCGTTGCCTTGCTCTGGCAAGTCGTGGATGTATAATCGGAGGCCAATACTCGCCTTTCTCGACGATTTTCTGAAATCCATGACCGAAAATGGATTCATTATGGCGCCATTTGTCGCTCTGGTGTTGCTGTGGGTTGGCGCGATTGTCACGGAGTTCTATGGCAAGCCTTTGTGCCGCCATCCGATGGCTTATCTCATCTTTCCCATGGGCTTTC
>JAWVYP010000102.1:0-9233 GCA_033722655.1 Akkermansiaceae bacterium
CAACCAATTGGCACGCGAAGCCTATGAGTCCGCCCGCTACGACGATGCCATCGAAATCTGGCTTACGGCCGCCCCCTACGCGGAACTCTCGGCGGACACCCTCTATCATATCGGCAATGCCTGTTACCGCGCCGGATCCACCGGCCACGCCGCGCTCTATTACCGCAGGGCACTCGCCAGGGATCCCCAACATGCCGAGGCGCGTCAGAACCTGCGCTTTATCGAGCGCAAGGTGGGCTCTTTGAGCATCAAACACGAGGACTACCAATACCTGATTGCCCGCTTGCCTCTGGAAGCCTGGAGATCCGCCACTTGGGGGGGCATCTGGCTCTGCGTCCTGTCCGTGCTCTGTTTCCCTGCCACGCGCCGCGGTGCACACTTGCGCCAGGTGGCGATCGCCGCCCTGGTGATCAGCCCCTTACTGGCTGTGGGTGGCGGCCTGGGTTGGCACTATTATCCAAGGGATGCGGCCTTTGCGGCCATTGAGGACCAGGCCGTGATCATCACCCCGGGATCCCAGCTTTACAGCGATGCCAGCCGCAACGCCCCACCCGTCATTCAAGCTCCGCCGGGATCCCTCTGCGAGGTCCTCCACCAGACCGGCGAATGGACTTATGTGGCCTTTGCATCCGGCACCCGAGGCTGGGTTCCCAGCTCCAGCATCCGCAGCATCCTGCCCGACAAGGCACCCGAGCTGCCCCGCATTCCCAAGCCGGTCGCAGACGAGACCAATGCTTGAGCCGCTTCCCGGCTTGTTCTTCGTTTTCGCCATCGGCACGTCCTTGGTGCTTGGTCTTTGACCTCCACCATTTGCCTATCCCTCTATGCTCATGACAAAGCCCATCCAGGCCTTGTGCCCAAAGCCTCCACATCCCGGGAACATATAAAACTTGGAGGGAGCAACGAGTCCCGGGGTGTGATCTCGCTCCGCTTGATCCACGCAGATTGCGGCCTGCGCCGAGACCGATGGAGTAGCCGCCACTGCAAGCATATCCCTACGAACCCTGTGTCCCAAACACCGGTCGAGTGGCGCTCAATCTGATTCAATGCGGGTTCACTCAAGCAGGGAAACCGCATACCCGACGGGATGGATTGGTAAGGGCCAGCCACGCGCAAGCCATCAGCCCTTCCCAAACTGAATCTCCCCACCCTCAAGGCTGGCCTCGATCACATCCCCATCCACAAACTTGCCCTCAAGCACGTCGAGGCTGAGCGGGTCGAGCAGGGCATGCTGGATCGCACGCTTGAGCGGGCGAGCACCATAAACCGGGTCATAGCCCTGGTTGCCGATGAATTCCTTGGCTTCCTTGGTCAGTGCCAGACCCAGTCCCTGCTTGGCCAGGCGCTTGCGCACGCGCTCAAGCTGCAGGTCGACGATGGTCGTGAGCTCCTCGCGCTCGAGGCGGTCGAAGATGATGGTCTCATCCACCCGGTTGAGAAATTCGGGTCGGAAATGAGCACGCAAGGCCTCCGTCACCTTGGCCTCGCGCTGCTCTGCATTGTCCTCGCCGAGGATGAACTGCGAGCCGATGTTGGAAGTCATGATGATGACCGTGTTGCGGAAGTCCACGGTGCGTCCCTGGCCATCGGTAATCCGACCATCATCGAGCACCTGCAAGAGCACATTGAAGACATCCGAATGTGCCTTCTCGATCTCATCGAAGAGCACCACCGAGTAGGGCTTGCGACGCACGGTCTCGGACAGTTGGCCGCCTTCGTCATAACCGACATAACCCGGGGGCGCGCCAATCAGACGAGCCACACTGTGCTTCTCCATGTACTCCGACATGTCGATGCGCGTCATCGCGCCCTCATCATCGAAGAGGAATTCGGCGAGCGCCTTGGACAGCTCGGTCTTGCCGACGCCGGTGGGACCGAGGAAGAGGAAAGAACCGATCGGACGGTTCTCGTCCTGCATGCCGGCACGCGCACGGCGCACCGCATTGGACACCGCCTTGATCGCCTTCTTCTGGCCGACCACGCGCTCCGCCAGACGCTCTTCCATGTGCACGAGCTTTTCCTTCTCGCCCTCCTGCAGGCGACTGACGGGAATGCCGGTCCATGAGGACACCACGCGGGCAATGTCCTCCTCGGCCACATCCTCCTTGAGGATGGCGCCATTCTTCTGCAGCACCTCGAGTTCCCTCTTGGCGCTTTCCAGCGCCTCGTTGGCCTTGGGCAGCTCGCCGTAGTTGATCTCTGAAGCACGGGTCAGATCACCGATGCGCTGGGCCTTTTCGGCCTCGCCCTTGAGCGCTTCGATGCGCTCCTGGGACTCGCGCACCTTGTCGATCACGGCCTTCTCGTTGCGCCACTGTGCCATCAGGCCGGAGCTCTGCTCGCGCAGGTTCTCCTGCTCCTCCCTTACCTTGTCGAGACGTGCCTTGGATGCCTTGTCCTTTTCCTTCTGCAGCGCCTTCTTCTCCATTTCCAACTGGAGGATCTGGCGCTCGAGCACATCAATTTCGGTCGGCATGGAATCCAGCTCGATTTTCAGCCGCGAGGCTGCCTCATCGACCAGGTCGACGGCCTTGTCGGGCAGGAAGCGGTCGGAGATGTAGCGATCCGAAAGGGTCGCAGCCGCCACCAGGGCCCCGTCTTGGATGCGCACGCCGTGGTGCACTTCGTAGCGCTCCTTGAGCCCACGCAGGATGGCCACCGTGTCCTCGACACTGGGCTCGCCCACGCTCACTGGCTGGAAGCGGCGTTCGAGCGCCGCATCCTTCTCGATGTGCTTGCGGTATTCATCGAGCGTGGTGGCGCCAATGGCGTGAAGCTCCCCACGCGCCAGTTGCGGCTTGAGCAGGTTGGAAGCATCGACTGCCCCCTCGGAGGCACCTGCACCCACACTGGTGTGGAGCTCGTCGATGAAGAGAATGATTTTGCCTTCGGCCTCAGTCACCTCCTTGAGAAAGGCCTTGAGGCGATCCTCAAACTCACCGCGGTACTTCGCGCCGGCAAGCATGGCACCGATGTCCATCGACACCACCGACTTGTCCTTCATCGAGTCGGGGACGTCGCCGGAGACAATGCGCCGGGCCAGGCCCTCGACGATGGCGGTCTTGCCGACGCCGGGCTCACCGATGAGCACCGGGTTGTTCTTGGTGCGGCGCGAAAGCACTTGCAAGACGCGGCGGATCTCGTGATCGCGGCCGATCACCGGGTCGATCTTGCCCTCGCGGGCGCGGGCCGTGAGGTCGGTACCATATTTCTCAAGTGTCTGGTATTTGCCCTCGGGGCTTTCGTCGGTGACCTTCTGGGCACCGCGGATATCCTTGACCGCCTCCTTGGCCTTGGACTCGGTGAGTCCAGCGTCCTTCAACAACTTGCCTGCTGGCGAATCGCCTTTGAGGGCCGCCAGAAGGAAATGCTCCACGCTCAGAAAATCGTCGCCCATGCCCTCACGAACCTGGTCGGCACCATCCAAGGTGGCGCGCAAGCCGACACTGATCTGGGGCTGGGTGCCTGCTCCGTCCACACTGGGTTCGCGCGAAAGCGCCTCGGCCGCCGCAGCCTTGAGCTTGGCCACGTCCACTCCGGCTTTCTGCAAGATGGGCACGGCGATTCCACCCTCCTGCTGGAGGAGGGCAAGCAGCACGTGCGCACTCTTGAGTTCGGCATGTGACGAGCGGGAAGCCAGTGTCTGTGCCGATTGCAGGGCTTCCTGCATTTTGCGTGTAATTTTATCCAGTCCCATAGTGATTCAGTTCGTGTTTGATACAGCTCCAGTCTAGCAATAGAGCGCCAAAACACAAGATTTCCGCCTTACAAAATCGGGAGATTTTTGGACTTATCAGGCTAGACAATTTTGGCACTTTTAGGCCCCAGAAGGGACAAGCGGGCGGGAAATTCCGGGTCAGTGGGGCAATGCGTTTCCGTTCTCTCGGGGACATACATCGCTTGCGATGTGTGTCCCCTGCTCAGGCCTGACCGCTCTCACTCGTCAGCCAGCACAAGCCCATCAATCCATGATTTTGCGCATCGGAATCATGTTGGAGTATTCGAAGCCGTGCTTCTTGAAGAACTCCTGGGATTCGGCGCTGACCCGGTCGGTCAGCAGGGTGATGCGTTTGAAGCTCTTCTGCTTGGCAAACTCGAAGACGTGATCAAGCAACATGGTGCCGTAACCTTGGCCCCGATGATCCGGATGGATCACCACGTCCTCCATCAGCAGCACGAAACCGCCGCGGGCCGTGGAGATGGTGATCAGCAGGTTAACCATGCCGATGATGCGATCCTTGTTGCGGATCACGAAAATGCGGCCGCGGTTGGGCTGTTCGAGAATCAGACGCAGGCCGCGTTCCTGGGCCTCTTCGTT
Source organism: Akkermansiaceae bacterium (assembly GCA_033722655.1). Taxonomy (GTDB): domain Bacteria; phylum Verrucomicrobiota; class Verrucomicrobiia; order Verrucomicrobiales; family Akkermansiaceae; genus Luteolibacter. Next base: position 4,319 of record JAWVYP010000102.1, read on the forward strand.
GGGCTTGAAGTCGCCCGAGCGAGAAAACAGGTCCATCACCAGTTCGACCAGATCCGGAAGGTCATCGAGGGTCGCAGGTTCGACGCGGGGTACATCATCTTCGAGGGCTGCGGAACTTTGACTGGTTGGCTCTTGCATGGGCTCACCACCCTTTTGCCAAATTTTGGCCCGCTGGACACGACATTTCTTTGTAGTCCTCCAAATCAGGCGCCCGTTCAGGCTTCTGCATCCAGATCCGGCCGGTTGCGCCGGGTTCGCTCACGGGCCTGAGCCTGCTTCCATTGCTGGATTTTCGCGTGATTTCCCGACTTGAGGACTTCCGGCACCGCCATGCCCTGAAACTCGCTGGGCTTGGTGTAGGAGGGCGCCTCCAACAAGTTTGGATCACTGAAGGATTCGTCCACCGGGGAAGCATCATCGCCAAGTGCTCCGGGCAACAGGCGGACCACTGCATCGCAGACCACCGCCGCAGCAATCGCCCCATTGGTCAATACGTAGTCTCCTATGGATATTTCGCGATCGACCACCGAATCGATCACCCGCTGGTCCACTCCTTCATAGTGGCCGCAAAGCAGGATCAGGTGCGAGGCCTCCGAGAGCTCACGCGCCATCTCCTGCTTGAAGGCCTGGCCCTGCGGCGTCATCAAAATGACTTGGCTATCCGCTTTCTTGAGCGACTTCACCGCTGCCACCAGCGGCTCCGGCCGCAGCACCATTCCCGGCCCCCCACCATAGGGCGCGGCATCCACCCGGCGGTGCTTGTCCTCAGACCAGTCGCGCAGCTGATGGGCCACGATGTCCACCACTCCCGCATCGCGCGCCCGCCCCATGATGGACTCGCTCAGCGGAGCGAGAGCCACCTCCGGGAAGAGGGTCACGATGTCAATGCGCATGGATTCCTAGATAGTGGCCCGATTCCGTGTCAGCAATTCCCAACTTCACTCTTTGCCCGGCGCCGGCTTTGGCTCAGAAACAGGCATGCGCATTTTCGAGATGGCTCGTGAGAAGAGCGTGATTGAATCCATCGCCGCCACGCTCGCTTGGGACCAGGAAACCTACATGCCGCGCAAGGCCGCCGCCCACCGCGCCGACCAGAGGTCCTGGGTCTCGTCGCGCGCCCACGAAATGGGGACTTCCGAAAAATGGAAGCGCGCCCTTGAGGAAGCCGAGGCCGCCGATGAGGGAACCGATCCCAAGATTACCGCCAACCTGCGCCTGCTGCGCCGCGAGTTCGACCGCGACACCTGCCTGCCCACCGAACTGGTGGCCCGCGAGACCGCCGCCTGCTCCAAGGCCAAGCACGCCTGGGCCGAGGCCAGGGCCCAGGACGACTTCCAGTCCTTCGCTCCCCACCTGCAGACCCAGGTCGACATCGCCCGTGAGAAGGCCGAACTGTGGGGCTATCAGGGCGAGCCCTATGATGCCCTGCTTGAAGAATACGAACGCGCCACCAGTACCGCTGCCGTGGCCGAACTCTTCGAGGCCTTGGCTCCCCGCCTGCGGGAAATCGCCCAAAAGGCCATCGAGAAATCCGCTGACCGGGCTACCAATATTCCAGCAGGGCCCTACCCTGTTGCCGAGCAACAGGCCTTCAACGCCAAGATCGCCGAGGCCGTCGGCATCGACTTCAACGCCGCCCGCATCGACACCACCGCCCATCCCTTCTGCACCAAGCTCGGACCCGGCGACCAACGCCTGACCACCCGCTATGACGAAGCCGACTTCACCTCCTCCCTCTTCGGCGTGCTCCACGAAGCTGGCCACGGCCTCTACGAGATGGGCCTGCCCCAAGAGGATTTCGGCCTGCCCTCCGGCAGTTCGGTTTCCCTCGGCATCCACGAATCGCAATCGCGCCTGTGGGAAAACCAGGTCGGCCGCTCCCGGCGCTTCTGGGAGCATTGGTATCCCAGCGCCTGCGAGCACTTCCCCCAGCTCTCCTCACTGCCCCTCGAAGGTTTTCTCGCTTACGTACGCCGCGCCGGGTTCACGCCCATTCGGGTCGAGGCCGACGAGGCCACCTATGACCTGCACATCATGCTGCGCTTTGACATCGAGCGCCAACTGATCAACAGCGAGCTCAAGGTCGGGGACGTGCCGGAGTGCTGGAACGCGAGCTTCGAGGAGTCCTTCGGCTTCCGTCCCCCGAGCGACCGCGAGGGCTGCCTGCAGGACATCCACTGGTCCATGGGCGGCATCGGCTACTTCCCGACCTATTCACTGGGCAACCTCAATGCCGCCCAGCTGTTCGCCTCCGCCACCACCAATGACGAAATCTCTGCAGGACTCGACAAAGCAAACTACGCCCCGCTGCTGCAGTGGCTGCGCTCGAAGGTCCACCACCAGGGCGCACTTCTCGACCCCGTGGAACTCATGATCCAGGCCACCGGCAAGGCTCCAGCCGCCGACGACTACCTCAAGCACCTCGAAAACCGCTACCTATGATGTCCAAGGGCACCTTCATCGTCATCGAAGGCATCGATGGCACCGGCAAGTCGACCCAAGCCAAACGCCTCGGCGAATGGTATGAAGCGCAAGGGAGAGAAGTCGTGCTCAGCTTTGAGCCCACCAAGGGCCCATGGGGCACCAAACTGCGCGAGTCCATGACGGCAGGCCGCCTCAATGCCGAGGAGGAGCTGGAACTCTTCATCAAAGACCGCAGGCAGCACGTCGAGGAGCTCATTCAACCGGCGTTGGATGCTGGCAAGGTCGTCATCCTCGACCGCTACTACTTCTCCACCATGGCTTACCAGGGCGCGCGCGGTTTTGATCCACAGGCCATCCGCGAGCGCAACGAAGCCTTCGCTCCCCGCCCCGACCTCCTGCTCATTCTCGATCTCGACGTCGACACGGCTCACCGGCGCATCGGTCGCCGCGGGGATTCGACCAACGAGTTCGAGCAACGTGACACGCTCACCAAATGCCGCGAGATTTTCCTCTCGCTCAAGGACGAGGACTTTGTCCGGGTGATCGATTCGAATGCGGAAATGGACGTGGTGACGTCGAGGATTCGGGAAGCCGTGAGCCGCTCACTTTAACCACAAAAGGCACGAAAGCAGGCTTGGACATGGGATGGGCTGCATTATTACGCAGTTCTGTAGCCCATGAAGTCACCGCAAGATATTGTGGGCATGGGCAACTTAGCTGGCGGTACCACAGAGACTGAGATGGGGACACGCAACTTTGGCTTCGCCAAAGAATTGCATGTCCCCGAGCATCGGTGGCGGATTGGCTGGTGGGCAAAACGCCCATCGAGGCCCTGCGACCCAATCGTCACCCGCCTGCGCGAACCCCTAGACTTGGGACATACAATTCTTTTGCGCAGCAAAAGTTGTGTGTCCCTGCGGAGTCCTAGCCGCGACCAACATAGCCGTAGTTGTACAGTACCCACATCTTGTGGTCGGGTGACAGGGCTGCACTATTTCGCTGGAGGCTATATCCCATCGCAATTGAGATCGGCTTTTGATAGAATAGATGAGCCCATAAGTTCGTCACGATCAAAGCGCCTCAAGGGCGCAAGAATTGCTCACTCGTAATGGGTCCACAGGCGAAGCACCTTCACGATGCGCTCTTTCTCATACACCTGGTAGACCAGCCGATGCTGGATGTTGATCCGGCGTGAGTAAGCGCCCTTTAGGTCACCAACCAATGCCTCGAACGATGGAGGCTCTTCAAAAGGGTCTCTTGAAACGAGATCCAGCAGCTCCCTAGCTTTCTTGGACAGCGGAGTGCCTTTGAGCTTCTTCGCATCTTTCTTGGCCTGCCTAGTGTAGATCAGCTCGTAGCTCACAAATCGATCTCCTTGCTACAGTCCTCAATCGGCTCGGCCATGCCCTTCACAATCGACTCCTTCATGCCTGGAATGCTCACGAGGTGTAGGGTTTCCTGGATGGCTCTCCAATCGGCCTCGGACATAAGCACAGCATTGCCCCTCTTTCCGGTAATCTGAACCGGCTCGTGCTCGGTCAGCGTGGAATCAATGAGCTTATAGAGCTCATTGCGAGCTGAGGTGGCTGTGATCGTCTTCATAGCTGATGCGTACGTTATTGCGAACGTTAAAGCAAGTCATTTCTTGCAGCATAGAATAAGCCCCGATCCAGCGTATACTTAGATGCTGACACGTGTGATTTTCCACCAGCTTCCAGCTCTCTATGAACCGGGACCTTTAAAGGGCGATGGTAGTTGCAGAAAGGTCAAGATGTCGAAAGCACGACGAGTTCCAGTTTGTCCTGGATTTGAGGCGTTAGCCTTGAGGTGGGGACACGCAACTTTCGCTGCGCGAAAGAATTGCATGTCCCCGGGTGGCGGGGGGTGGATTGGACGGTGAAATGATCAGCACAGGGCTTCGATGGATCCACATGCACCCACCCTGCGTCCTCGCCCACTCGGGGACATACAAAGCTTGGAGCGAGGAACGAGCCCAAGGTGTGATCTCGCATCCGCTCGACCCACGCGACATGCATGGCCCACCGGCCATGGATTCTATGATTTGCCAGTTCACTTCGTTCTCTGGCCCTTCGGGCGTTGTGTCCCCGGAGGCACGACCTAACAGAGCGTGTCAGTCGTCGTTTCGGGATCCTCTTTCGAATCTAGCAGAATGGATTTTTTCAAGATTTGCAGCCTGACCCCCATTTTCCGCGTTATGCTGAAAAATGGCATTAAGGCCAATATCGTGATTGAAAATGGTTTTGTTAAAACATTTTATCCTCTGCATGGTCCTGGGGTAATTAAATCAAGAGATATAGTTAACGCGCTAAAATGAATACTGTGACTGTAATTGTTGAAATAAATTGCCATTATAAAAATGGCAACTTTGGGACGGTATGGTTTCTTCCCGAAGAATACGATGAGGAAGCTAGCGTGGCAGAAGACTACGTGGAAACTTCACAGATGGATGGCATTGTAAACATTGCAGGTC
>JAWVYP010000103.1:0-9207 GCA_033722655.1 Akkermansiaceae bacterium
ACCCACACTTGGGGCCATCTCCCCGGATCCGGGGGACCACAACCCATTCACCCCATGACGAACTCATCAAACACCCTGGCAAGCCGCAAGCCCGTGTCGCTTGTTTCATCCCGTTCGGCAAGATCCCTTGCGATCGCTTGCACCCTAAGCCTGGGGCTACTCTCCATCCAACCGGCCATGGCCGGGAAGAAGGTCAAGATGCCGGATGCCGAGCCCGACTACACCAAGGGGGAGAAACCGGTAACCACCAAGAATGCCTGGAATCTCGGCCCGATCGGCGCGTTCGGTGATCTCTGGACGGGATCCGGTTCCGACGATGCGACCCGCAAGACGCGCATGATCCACATCAACAGCGTGCAGAAGGGCTCACCAGCAGAGGGGGTGCTCGAATCCGGCGACGTGATCCTGGGTGTTCTTTCTCCGAAGCTGGGCGAGCCCGCCATCAGGGACGGCCGCTTCAACGACGATGTTCGCCATGTGTTGGCTGCCGCCATCACCCAGGCCGAGGCCGAGAAGAATGGGGGCAAACTCGTGCTCAACATCTGGCGCAAGGGCAAGGCCATGCCGGTAACCGTCCAACTGCCCGTACTCGGCAAATTCAGTGACACCACTCCCTACGAATGTGAGAAGACCCGGCGCCTCATCGAGCAAACGGCACAAGCCATTCTGGAGGAGGGCTTTTACCAGGTCGCAGCCCGGGGAGAGGACAAGGGCGAGGTCACGGGCAATCCTCGCAACGGAATTCCGGATTACCTCAACGCGCTTGGCCTGCTGGCCACCGCCGACAAGCAATTCCTTCCCGTCGTCCAGAAATATGCCCGTGACGTGGCCAAGGGCAGTGAGCGGCTCGACATCTACGGCGGCAAGGATGCCCAGTTGGGCACCTGGCACGCGGCCTACCGCAACCTGTTCCTCACCGAATACTTCCTCGCGACCAGGGATGAGGAGGTGTTGGCCGGCATCAAGGCGCTCTCGATGTATCTGTCCCTCGGCCAAAGTGGGGTCGGCACTTGGAGTCATGGCATGGCGGCCGTCGCCCAGAACGGCCTCTACGGGCCACCCAGTGCCTACGGCTCGATGAACAGTGCGAGTGTGCCCTGCGGCATCTCGCTGATCCTGGCGCAGAAATGCGGCATTGATGAGAAGCCCATCAACGATGCGGTGGTGCGCACCCTCGACTTCTTCCGCTGGTACACCGACAAGGGCTGCCCTCCCTACGGAGACCACGCGCCCAAGCTCGATCACGACAACAACGGCAAAGGCTCGATGACTGCCGTGCTCTTCGACATCGCTGGCGAGGAAGAGCCCGCCCGTTTCTTCACCCGCTCCACCCTGGCTTCCTACAACACCCGGGAGAGCGGTCATACCGGCAACTTCTTCTCCATGACCTGGGGGGCAACCGGCGCTGCACGCGGCGGTCCGGAAGCCGCCAATTCCTTTGTCGAGAATACCCTTTGGATGACCGAACTCGAGCGTCGCCACGACGGCAGCTACGTTTACCAATACCAGTTGCCCAGCGACACCAAGAAGTACAACAACTGGAGCACTTCGGGCATCCGCCTCATGCAGCATTGCCTGCCACGCAAGGCCATCTACCTGACCGGCAAGGGCGGCTGCCTGCCTGCCATGGATGCCCGCGAAGTGGCGATGTGCGAAGCTGCTGCCGTCTACGATCCCAGCGGCAAGACCATCAACGAACTGCTCGGGGACCTGAGCAGCTGGTCGCCCGTGGTCCGGAACCGGGCCGCCGAGGAAATCGGTAAGCGCGAGGACAAGGTAGTCGATGAGTTGATCGCCCTGCTCAACAGTCCCGACCGCTACGCCGGCTACGGAGCCTGCCGTGGGCTCTATTACGCCGGCCGCGAGTCGGAGAAGGCCGTCGATGCGCTGATCGCCCAGATCAAGGGCAGTGATGACCTGACCATGCGCTATTATGCCGTGGAAGCCCTCAAGAACAGGGCTGGCGGAGGACGGCGCGGTCCCGGCAACAACGGCTTGGGCAAGGCGGTTCTCAGGGCCGCGGATGCCCTGTTGATCCAGGCCGCCACCTACGAGCCGAAAAAGGATCCCATGCGCAAGCTGCACAATCACATTGCTTCCGTCCTCTTCTACGAGGGCCGGGTCGCCGATTACCGTGGCTACTTCAACAACGGCAAGGGACTTGACAAGGTGGACCGCAAGATCCTGATCCCCGCCATCAAGTCCCTGTTGGTCAATCCCAATGGAGGGGCTCGTACGTCCGCATCGGACATGTTCGAATACCTGTCGGAAGAGGACCTCGAGCAACTCTATGGCGATGTCTACGTGGCCACTGCCAGGAAGGCTCCCAGCGGGGTGATGTTCGGCAAGGGCATGTACAAGAACGGGGCCATCCTGCTGAGCAACAAGCGCTTCAAGGAGGCCCTCCCCCTGGCCATGGACCTGCTCTACGAGGAGGGCTGGGGCACCTTTTCCCGGGGGCCGGCAGCGATGGAGGCCCTGACCAACTTCGGCTCCGAGGTGAAGCCGCTGATGGACAGGATCGAGCCGAAATACCAGGAATTCCTCAAGCACAGCGGCATCAACAACAAAAAGCTCACCGCCATCTGGGAGGAGATCCAGGCCAACCAGGACCAGAAGGTGGATCTCCGAAGCATCCGGCCCTACCTGGAAGCTTCCGGAATCGATCCCTCCATCCTGGAGTCCAAGTAGCGATCGGATACGAGGTCCTTTTTGAGGGCCTCAGCGTCCGAACTTGCCCGTCAGCGGATCGGCGTCGTCCAATTCCTTCAGGCGCTGGTGGAGGGTCGCCTTGAGCTCCTTTTCGATTTCCTGGTGGGCGGGGTCGCCGATCAGGTTATTGAGCTCGTAAGGATCCTTCCTCAGGTCGTAGAGCTCGTATTCGGGCCGGTGGTGCAGCTTATGGACGATGGGCTTGAGGGATTCATCCTTCCTGGATTTCACGACCCATTCGGCGGCAATGCTGCCATCGCTCTTCGCGCCCTCGTTGATCATGGCGCGGGCGCCGGACAGGGTCAGATTTGAGGTCTGCTGCTGGTGGTTCGGATTGAACAGGAGGGCGTAGCGTTTGGTGCGCAGGGAGCGGATGGGAAATAGCCGGTCCCGGTTGTCGATGATGTTGCGGTTGATGAAGGCGCCCAAGAGATAATCGTGGTTGGTCTGCGGCTTACCCTTGAGCATCTCGATGACACTTTTGCCATCGAAATCATTGGGCCCGTAATCGCCGCCCGCGGCCTCGACCAGGGTGGGGGCGACATCCGCAATCGAGACCAGATCCATGGCCACATGTCCGGGCTTGGTGATACCGTGCCAATGGGCAATCAGTCCGGAGCGCAAGCCGTTGTCGTAGCAGGTCCATTTGGCGAAGGGAAAGCCGGAGCCCTGTTCACTGCAGACCATGAAAATAGTGTTCTCCCAAAGCCCGCGCTTTTCAAGTTCGTCGCGCATCCCGCCCACGAGACTATCGAAATTGGTGATTTCCGCGTAATAATCAACCAAGGTTTTTCGGAGCTCGGGCGTGTCGATCCAGTAGGGAGGGATAATCAGTTTGTCGGCATCATAGGCGGAGGGGTCTCCGGTGGTGTAGGGGCCATGGCCATCATTGGAAGCCACAAAGATGCAAAAGGGCTTCTTGTCCTCCAGGTGCCGGTCCATGATCTTGCCGGCCATCTCGAGGTAGGCGGGATTGTTGTCGTTGACTCTCGCCTTCTTGTATCTAGATCCATGGCCGTGGTATTTGAATGGATAAACAGATTCAGGCCCGATGTGGGTTTTGCCAATCAGGTGCACGCCGTAGCCGAGGGGCTTGAGGTAGTGGGGAATGCTCTTTGTCTCTTCAGAGGACTTGGAGTGGTTGGGCATGGCTCCCGTACGCCAGGGACTGCGGCCGCTGTAGAGCTCTTGGCGGAAGGGCGCGCACATGGCGACGGCACAGTAGGCCCGCTCAAAGCGCACCCCCTCATTGGCCAAGCGGTCGATGTTGGGCGTCTTGCAGTTCGTGCTCCCGTAGGCGCCCCAAGTGTCACGATTCACATCGTCGGCAAGGAGGAAGACGATGTTGGGGGCGGTATGCCCGCTCGATTTATTCTCAGCCTGAGCCAGAGGGAGTAAAGCGCTGCCGAGGCTGAGAAAGAAAAGGAGGGTGATTCGAAACATAAGCTGGGGCGGTTTGAGAGGTGGATTATTGCTTCACTAATTTTTTGTGTGATCCGCGTTTGCGGACACCTTTCCCGATCTCACCATCCAGCTCTCGCATACGCTGGGTCAGGGTTTCCACTTTTTCGGGATACTTTTCAGCCAGATTATTCTGTTCTCCGATGTCCTCGGCCAGGTTGTAGAGTTCGGTCGTGGCTGCCGTGTTTTTGGACTTGTGCAGCCTCAGTTTCCAGTCGCCCTGGCGGATGGCACTGAGAGCGCCCCGCATGGAATAGTAGAGAAATTCGCTGCGGGGGGATTCGTCCGCGCCATGAATCAAATCGCTGATATCGAGGCCATCGATGGGGCCGCGGGGCTTGAGTTCGGAGCCACTGAGCTTGGCGATGGTAGGCAGCAGGTCGAGGGTGCTGGCCATCTCGTCGGTTTCGGTGCCGGCGGGAATGCGGCCCGGAGCCCACATCACGGTCGGCACCCGTTGTCCGCCCTCGTAGGTGGTCATCTTGCCGTCGCGCAGGGGCTTGGCCGAACCGCCGTGGTTGTCATACTTGAGCCAGGGGCCGTTGTCGCTGGTGTAGATGACGTAGGTATTGTCGCTCAGACCGAGTTCCTTCACGGCTTCCAGGATACGGCCGGTTTCTGCGTCCATGTGCTCAATCACACACTTGTAGGCGTTGGCCGGATCCGGATCGTAAGCATCCTCGGGCACAAAGAGCGGCACGTGGGGCATGGTGTGAGCGAGGTAGAGAAAGAAGGGTTGCTCCTTGTTGGCGGTGATGAATTCGATGGCCTTGTCGGTGTAGCGGCGGGTGATGGTGCGCTGGTTGACGGGCAGCTCAATGATTTCCTCGCCCTGCATCAGGGGAGTGTTCCAAGCCTGCCAGGCGGCCTCTTGGTCCTTCCAGCTCTCATCTCGGCGTGGGATCTTCTTGCCGTTCTTCTTTTCGCCCTTCTTCCTCGGATGGTTCATGTCGTTGGAGTAGGGAATGCCGTAGTAGGAATCGAAGCCCTGTTTGGTGGGAAGCAGGGTTTCCTCATGGCCCAGGTGCCACTTGCCGACACAGGCGGTGGCATAGCCGGACTGCTTGAGCATGTCGGCGATGGTCACCTCATCGGGATGCAGGCCGTAGTCGTTGTTGGGGAAGATGACCCCCCTCGCCATGCTGAGGCGCTTGGGGTAAGAGCCGGTCAGCAGGGCCGCGCGCGAGGGGGTGCAAACCGAACTGCCAACGTAGAAGGAGGTGAACTTGCGGCCTTCCTCGGCCATCTTGTCGATGTGGGGCGTCTTGATGGTCTCGGAGCCGAAGCAACCGAGGTCGTTATAGCCCTGGTCATCGGCGAAGATGATGATGAAGTTGGGTTTGCTCTCGGCGTGCAGAAGCGGGCAGAGGGAGATGAGGAGGGTGAGAATGGAAGGGATCGTTTTCATGGGAGATGATTCGGCCAGTGACCGCGTGGAGAAGAAAACATCGCCACCGGGATGGTGGCGATGTGGGTTTGGGTGAAGGAGGAAGTTGCCGGATCGCTGCGCTCAGATCTTGGGCAGCTCATAGCCCTCGCGGCGCTCGCGACTGAGCATCGCGGTGGCCTCGGCGTTGTCGATGACCTTCTCGGCCTTCGGGTCCCACTGGATGGGCTTGACGGTGCGCTCGGCGATGCCGGAAAGGTAGCAGATGGTGCCGCTGCGGTGGCCGATGGTGGCCGGGCAGATGGTCGGCTCGCGGCTCTTGATGGAGTCGATGAAGTTCTGGCGGTGGTTGTTGGACTCGTAGAGCTGAACATCCTCGTCGGTGAACTTGTGGCGGACCAGTTCCTTGGGCTTGGTGGCAATGCCGCCGCGTTTGACGTGGACTTCGCCCTCGGTGCCGATGAAGCGGATCATCATCGGGTTGGGCTGCTTGTCACGCCAGACAGTGATGCCGTCTGCGTAGCGGTAGTGGTGATGTTCGGCGCCTTCGAAGCCCTTGGGAATGAACTCCACCGGACCGCTGTCGTCGCGACCCAGGGCCCATTGGATGATGTCGAAGTGGTGGGCACCCCAGTCGCCAAATTTGCGCGAGCCGTAGTCCCAGAAACAGCGCCAACCGCCTCCGTAGGTGCCTTTGACGCGCCAGGGGTTGAATTCGTAGTAGGGGGTGGGACCAAGCCAGCGATCGTAGTCCAGGGTTTTCGGAGGTTGAGGATTGTGTCGACCACGGCCCTTGGGTGGTCCGAAACTGCCGAGCTGGGCATAGATTTCCTTCACCTCGCCAATCAGGCCGTTGCGCACCAGGTTGGCGGCGATGCGGAAGTGGGCGGAAGAGCGCTGCTGGGTGCCCACCTGGACGATGCGGCCGTATTTCCTCTCGGCCTCGACCATCAGCTTGCTCTCTTCGACGGTCAGGGCCATGGGCTTCTCGACGTAGACATCCTTGCCGGCCTTCATGGCGGCGAGCGCAATGCCCACATGCCAGTGGTCGGGCGTGGTGACGCAGACCGCATCGATGTCGGGATTGGCAATCACTTCTTCGAACTTCGAGGTTTTCATGAAGCCCTTGTGGCCACGCTTTTCAAGTTTCTCGGCGGCCTCGCCCAGTTTGTCGGCTTTGACATCACATACGGCCAGGGGCTGGACCTCCTTCATGCCGCTGAAGGTCCCGAGGTGGCCCCTGGAAATCAGGCCCATGCCGATGAAACCCATGCCGATGCGGGAATTGGCGGCGTCTTTTTTGCCGTTGCCCAGGGTTTGGGCGCGGACGATGTTGGGGCCGGCCAGGGCAGCGCCGGAAACGACGAGTGAGGTTTTGAGGAAACGACGGCGGGTGCTGAAGCTTGCTTTCATGAAGGGATGGGTTGAACTAAGGGATACGGTTGGGGCGTGATTCATTTGTCATCCGAATTGAGCACGCGGAAATCCGGAGCGCATTCCTCAAGGTTGGCGGGAATGTCCACATCCACGGCACCGCGGGTCCAGTCGACCGCGCCGATGATCATGTTCTGGAACAGCTCGCTGTCCCAGACGTCCTCGCGGTGGCCCATGGCGTTGTAGTAGACGCGGCCCTTGTCCTCCATCCGCGCCCAACTGGTGGGGTAGGGCGGGCGATTGTAGACGGTGCGCCGCTTCTCCTTCAGGCCCTTGGGCTCGATGACGGTGAGGGCGTGCATGTCCGGATTGAAGTTCTTCATGGCATACCATTCCTCAAACAGGGTGAAGGAGTCGCCGAGCTTCCCGTAGCCGGGAAACTTCGGGTTGATGACGCGGTTGGTGGCTTCCTGCTGGGGACCGTGGCCGATGAACTCTCCACCCACCATGCCGATGAATTCGCCGGGACATGCGTTGTTGCCGAACTTGTCGAGCTCCTTGTGCTTGCCCTTGCCGCTGGTGTGGAAGGTGTCGCTGGCACAGTGCAGGCCGATGAAGCCGCCGCCATTGCGGACGTAGTCGAAGAGCGCCTGGACACCCTCCTTGCTCATGGGCGGCTGCTTGTCCCTGCCCTTCTTGGTGAGGTCGCCGCTGGTGTAGAAGATGATGGTGTCGAACTGCTTGAGATAGTCGTCACTGAATTTGGATCCGTCCTTGGAGAATTCGAAGCTCCAGTTGTTCTTTTCGGCCATGCCGCTCAGAACGTTTTCCGCATAGCTGGGTTTTCCCTTCTTCCAGGAGATTACCGGATGCTCGAAGCCGCTGGACTTGGAGAAGAAGAGGATGCGGACGGGCTCGGCGGCTTGGGAGAGGGAGCCAGCGAGTAGGAAGAGGAGGGAGGCGAGGAATGCGGGGATGGATTTCATGGTTTGGGTGGGCCATTCAAGGCACTGCGCCCGATGCCGCCAAGGTCGATCTCCAAGCGCGATGTTACACGGAGAGTCTCAGGAGGGAGGGGTGATGGCTTGTTCATAGGCGCTTGCACTCGCTGCGCTCGTCTGCTGGGGGCGCTTGCACTCGCTGCGCTCGTCCGCGGGTCGTCTGCGGATCGCCGAAGTTTCAGGCTATGCCTTCGCGGCCTGCCACGCGCTTTCCATTTGATCGAGGCTCGCGTCTTCAAGCGTGAGTCCCTGGCCCTTGAGTGCTTCCTCCATCTTTGCGAATCGGACCTCGAACTTGCGGTTGGCCTCGCTCATCAGGATCTCGGGGTCGAGCTTGCGGAAGCGGGCGAGATTGACGGCGGAGAAGAGGAGGTCGCCAAGCTCCTCGGCAATGTGGGCTTCGTCCGGTTGCTTCGCATCGATGGCCTCCTCGAGTTCCTGCAGCTCCTCCCGAAGCTTGGCGATCACGCCCTTCTGGTCGGGCCAGTCGAAGCCGACCTTGGCGGCCTTCTTCTGCAGCTTGGCCGCCTTGATGAGGGCGGGAAGGCCCTTGCCGACGCCATGCAGGTAGGCCTGCTTCTCGTCGCCCTTTTCCTGGCGCTTGATCTCGTCCCACTGAGTGAGGACGGAGTCGGTGTCCTTGGCATCGCTCTGGGCATAGACGTGGGGATGGCGGCGCACCAGTTTCTCGCTGATGCCGCGGGCGACGTCATCGAGGTTGAAGCGGCCGGCCTCTTCGGCGAGCTCGGCGTGGAAGACGACTTGCAAGAGCAGGTCGCCGAGTTCCTCCTGCAGGTGCTCGTGATCGCCGCGCTGGATGGTGTCGACCGTCTCGTAGGCTTCCTCGATGAGGTTGGAGACCAGCGACTCGTGGGTCTGCTCGGCGTCCCAGGGGCAGCCGCCGGGTGCACGCAGGCGGTGCATGATGGACCTTAGCCGGGCAAGTTGCAGCGAGTCATCCGGGCAGTTGATCATTTCTTGGTCAGTCATGGCTTTCAATGTTCTTGGTTCCTGGTTCCTGGTTCTTAGTTCTTAGTTCTTAGTTGCTGGGGTTCTGCTCTGGGGTTCTGGGGCGAGCTGAAGCTCGCGGTTCTTTGCGGCGTAGCCGCCAACTGAGAACCAGGAACCAGGAACTAGGAACCCGAAGGATGGGCGCCTTAGTCCTTGTCTTCGGCGGCCTTCTTCAAAATTTCTTTCTCCTCATCCGTGAGACTCTGAAACCCTTCCTCGGAAATCTTCTCGAGGATGGCGTCGACTTCCTCGTTTTCGGAT
>JAWVYP010000104.1:0-9159 GCA_033722655.1 Akkermansiaceae bacterium
AGGGAGCTGCTGATGGTGCAGCCGGTGGCGAGGCCGTCGAGGCCGTCGGTCAGGTTCACCGCATTGGAAGTCGCAATGATGATGATCACAAAGAAGGGAATCGCCAACAGGCCGAGGTTGAAGAGGGGCTCCTTGAGCAGCGGGAAACACACCGCGCCGATCTCCATGGGATTCTTACCCAGCTTGAAGCCGCCTTCACCATTGGCAATTTGCACGGCTTCCATGCCGAAGCCGGAGACCTCGGGCTTGAAATAGATGAAGCAGGCCGCGACCAAGGCAATGATGAGCTGGCCGAACAGCTTGGCCCGGGCGCTCAGACCGTCGGACTTGCGCTGCTTGACCTTCTTGTAGTCATCGAGCAGGCCAACCAGACCGCAGGCGACCATGGTGCAGACACAGACCGCAACAAAGGGATTGAGCGGACGGCCGCAGACCAGCACCGAGATCACCACGGCGGCGAGGATGAGCACCCCACCCATGGTCGGCGTGCCGATCTTGCCGCCGTGCAGTTCGGCGAGCTTGTGCACCTCATCCGCCGTGCGGATGGGTTGGCCGACCTTGAGCGAGATCAGTTTGCGGATCACGCGCGGGCCGATCATCAGCGAAATCAGGAAGGCCAGCAGACCAGCCGCGGCGGCGCGGAAGGTGATGTACTGGAAGAGATTGAGGAACTTGCAGGCATGCGCCCAGCCGGGATCTTCTGCGGCAAGCTCTGCCTGGAATGCCTCGTACCAGAAATCGTAGATCAGAGGGAGCATCAGTCTTGGGGTGGGAAAACTTGGTTCATCAGGACCTCCACCGCGGCGGCGCGGCTGCCCTTGAAGAGCACGACATCGCCGTCCTGCACTTCGCGTTTGAGCCAGGTGCTGGCCTGGTCGAAATCGGAAAAATAAGGCGCTTCACCCGCGCCCTGGGCAATGCCCTCGGCACCCTCGCCCACCGCAACCACCTTCAGGCCGCGCTCGGCAGCCACCTTGCCAATGCGCTCGTGGGCTTCCCCGGCGTGGCGGCCGAGTTCGGCCATCTTGCCGAGCACGATGAATTTGCGCCCTCCCCCATTGAGCGGAAAGTCCTCGAGGGTTTCGATGGCAGCGATCACCGACTCGGGATTGGCGTTGTAGCTGTCGTCAATGACCTGCACACCGGCGGACCGGAAGCGCTGGAGGCGACCGCCACTGAAGGTCGTTTCTGAGAGTCCGGCAGCAATTTCCTCGATCTCAATGCCGAGCTTCCAGCCCAACGCCGCCGCCAGCAGGGCATTGGTGACCATGTGGCGTCCGCCCACCGGCAGCACCACCTCCTCGCGGCCGACGCCTTCGATGATCAACTGGAAGAGGGTGCGCTCACTCTCAAACACCGGCTTCTCGGCGCGCACCACGCCGCGCCCATTGCCGACCACCACGATGCCCGACTTGGTGCGCTCGCGCAGGTACCCATGGTATTCGCAGGTCGCGGGCAGGAAGAGCAAACCCTCTTTGGGCAGCGAGCGGGCGAGCATGCCCTTCTCCTCGGCGATCATGTCACGCGAACCGAGGTTTTCGATGTGGGCGGTGCCGATGTTGGTGATGATGCCGTATTGCGGTTTGGCGATCTCGCAGAGCGGAGTGATTTCACCCGCATGGTTCATGCCCATCTCATAAACCGCGGCGGTGTGCTCGGCGGTGGTCGAGAGCACCGAGAGCGGCACTCCGATGTGGTTGTTGAGATTGCCGCGGGTGGCCGCGACCTTGAACTTGCGGGCGAGCACGGCGCGGCTGAAATCCTTGGTGCTGGTCTTGCCGTTGGAGCCGGTGATGCCGATCACTGGAATGTCGAGTTGGCGGCGCCACCAGTAGGCAAGGCGCTGCAGCGCACGCAGGGCATCGGTCACCTCGATCACCGCCTTGCCTGCGGCCACTTCCCCGCCCTGCCAATGCTGCACCACTGCCACCGTGGCACCGGCCTCAAGTGCCGCAGCTGCAAATTCGTCGCCGTTGAAGCGCTCGCCGCGCAGCGCAAAGAAGGCGCAGCCCGGATCCAGCTTGCGGCTATCGGTGGAGACACCCGCGCTCACCAAGGCCTGCGGATCGCCATCCTTGAGGGTGGCGCCGAGGATCTCGGAGAGTTGACTGGCGGTGATGGGATTCATCGGTTCTGGGAAATGCTCTCAGAGCGATCGCGCAGGGCCTTGGAGGCCACCTTGCGGTCATCAAATTCGATGGTCTCGGTGGCCAGGGTCTGGGTGGTTTCGTGACCCTTGCCGGCGATTAGCACAATGTCACCGGAGCGGGCATTGGCGATGGCGTGGTCAATCGCCTCGGCGCGGTCGGTGATGCTGATGTGGGCCGAGCCCTTGAGGCCGGCTTCGATCTGCTTGATGATGGCCTCGGGATCTTCCGAGCGCGGATTGTCGGAGGTGATCACCAAGGCGTCGCTGTGACGGGCGGCCGCTTTGGCCATCAGCGGGCGCTTGCCCGTGTCGCGGTCACCCCCGCAACCGAAGACGGTGATGAGGTTGCGCGGATCGAGCTCCTTGATGGCCTGGCAGGCGTTTTCGAGGGCATCCGGGGTGTGGGCGTAATCGATGAAGACCGAGGCACCGCCAGCACTGCCGACGAGCTGCATGCGGCCGGGCACCTGCGGCGCATCAGCGAGGGCAGCCACCGCCTCGCGCGGCTTGATGCCGCAGGCCTGGGCGGCGGCAATCGCAGCCACCACATTGTAGACGTTGAAACGACCGATGTAGGGCGCGCGCACCAGGAGTTGCTTGGAGGGCGTCTTGAGTTCGAACTCCATGCCGCGCGGGCTCTGGCGCAGGTTGTTGATGCGGAAATCGCAATGCACGCCGTAACCGAAACGCGTCACCTTCATGCCTTTTTCGGCTAGACGGTCGGCGAGCTTGAGGCCGCGGGCGTCGTCGATGTTGATCACCGCCACCGGCTTCTTGCCGCGCGGGTTGGCGGCGAGCGCCTCGAACCAGTCGGCCTTGGCCTGGAAGTAATCTTCCATGCTGCCGTGGTAGTCGAGGTGGTCTTGGCTGAGATTGGTGAAGACACAGGCATCGAAGCCGGTGGCGGCAACGCGCTGCTGATGGATGCCGTGCGAGGACACCTCCATCGCCGCACCCCGACAGCCGTTGTCCGCGATGCGCGAGAGCCATTCGGTGAGTGCCAGGGCATCGGGCGTGGTATGGGTGGCCTTGTGGGTGGAGCGACCATCGTCGACCAAGATGGTTCCCAGCAGACCCGCCTGGTGCCAGGCGGTCTTCATGATGTGATGGATGAGGAAGCTGGTGGTGGTCTTGCCGTTGGTGCCGGTCACGCCGGCAAGCGCCAGGGCACTGGCGGGGTCGCCATGGAAAACCGTTGCCATTTCCGCCAATGCCAGGCGACTGTCCTTGACCTGAACCCAAGCCACGGAGCTGTCGAGTTCATCGGGTGCCGGCTTCTCGGCGACAATGGCCACCGCTCCCGCTTTCAGGGCGTCGCCAATGAACTGGTGGCCGTCGTGCTTGTCACCGGCAATCGCGACGAAGAGCTCGCCCTTGGCCACCTCGCGCGAGGACGCGCGGATCGCGCCGATTTCGAGATCGGTGGAACCTTGGGTCAGGGCTCCCTTGAGCGGAGCGATGAGGTCGCGGAGTTTCATGGGTTGGCGGCCACGTCGGTGGTGACGGGTTCGGTGGGTTCGAGGTTGAGATAGCTCGCAGCGCGGGTGCCGATGCGGCTGAAAATGGGCGCGGCAATGGTGCCGCCGTAGATCTTCATTTCCTCGTCTCTGGGCTTCGGGTTGTCGACGACCACCAGGCAGACGAAGGCGGGATTGTCGGCGGGCATCATGCCGACAAAGGACACGACGTATTCATCTTCGATGTAGCCAACGTCGGGGACATACTTGCGGGCCGTACCCGTCTTGCCGGCGACCTCAAAGCCTTCGACTGCGGCCTGGGTTGCGGTGCCTCCTTCGGTGGTCACCGACTTGAGGGCCTGGCGCATCTGCTCGGCGGTCCGTGGCTTGATGACCTGGCGCAGGGTCTGGGAATGGAAGCTTTCGACCACCGTGCCGTCGTTGGCGACCAGGGCCTTGACCACCTGCGGCCGGCGCAGCGCACCATCGCTGGCAATCGCGGCGTAGGCCGATGCCAGCTGCAGCGGCGTCACGTTGGTCGCATAGCCGAAGGAGGCGCGGGAAAAGTCCACCGGGTTGCCGGTGTTGCGCGCCATGCCGGCACTTTCGCCGCTGAGGGCGATGCCGGTCTTGCTGCCGAAACCGAAGCCGTGGAGGTAGTCGTAGAAGAGCGCCTGGCCGAGCATCTTCGCCATCTTGTAGGTGCCGATGTTGTTGGATTTCTTGAGCACCTCGACAAAGCTCAGGTCCCCCTTGGGATAGGCATCCTTCACGGTCACCGGTCCGTCCTCGTAGTGGCCCCAGTGGCAGTGGATGATGGTATTGAGCGAAACCAGGCCGCGGTCGAGGGCTCCCGCCGCCGCCACCATCTTGATGGTCGAGCCGGGTTCGTAAACCGCCTGCAGAGCGTAGTTGTAGCCGTGCTCCACAATCTTGTCGCGCTTGTTGAGATTGAAGTGCGGCCGGCTGGCCATCGCCAGCACCTCACCGCTGCGCGGATCGAGCATGACCACCGCGCCCTTCTTGGCTCGGAACTCGCGCAGGCCGGCATCCAACTCCTCCTCGACGATGGACTGCAGGCCCATGTCGATGGTCAGCTGCACGTTGAGGCCGGCGCGCGGCGGCATCAGGCTCGACTCATCGCCGGGCACCAGCAGGCCGCGGGCATCGCGACTGTGCTCCTGCCAGCCATCCCGTCCGGTCAGGTAGTCTTCCATCGTGCGCTCGATGCCGGAACGGCCGACCACGCGGTAGAGCGGCTGGCCGTCCTCGTCCCTTTCCTCAATCTCGCCGACATGGCCGAGGAGGTGGGTGGCGCGGTCGGGCGTGGTGTACCAGCGCTTGATGGAGTTCTGAAAGGCAAAGCCCTCAATCCAGTTCTGGGCCACGACCTGACGCAAATCCTCGGCCGTATCCTCGGGCAAATCCTTGACCAGGGGCACCCAGGTGCCGCGGCTGTCATCGATGCGCTGGCGCAGTTCGTCGCGGCGCAGGCCGAGCGGCCGGGCCAGAACACCGATGGCAAAGTTGTAGTGGCGCTCGACGATTTCCTCCGGAGGGTAACAGGAGAGAATTTCGCCGCGCAGCGAGCGGATGCGGCGCTGGCGGGCCTCGTCATCCATTTCATCCCAAGCCTTCTCTGAGCTCGCTTCCTGATAGGCGAGGCCGTAACTGACCACCTTCGGATCGTTGAGGTGGTTCTTATCCACGTAAAGCGTGGACACTGGCACACTCTTGGCCAGCGGTTCCTCGTGGCGGTCGACGATCATGCCGCGCATCGCCGGCAAGCGCTCCACCCGGTGGAAGGCCTTGCGCGAACTTTCCGCGTAGTGCTGGCGGTCGACCAGCTGGATCTGGATCAGTCGGGCCGACAAAACACTGAGCCCGATCATCAGGATCGAGCACAGGATCAGGCAACGGACTTGGAAGGACGACATCGTCATGGGGAGGCGTCCTTACGGACTGGCCGAAGCGACGGGATCGGTGGGTTCGGGCTTCATCTTGATCTCCTCGACCACCGCGACCGAGATCGGCCGCAGGCGCGAGCCCTGCTCTTCGAGCTGCTTGCGGATCTGGTAGCGGTTGAGCAATTGGTCGACCCGCATGTCGGTGGTGCGGATCTCGAGCCGGCAATGCTCAATGCTGCGAGAAATCTCATCGATCTCGCGGGTGATCTGGATCTGCTGGTTTTTGTAGTAGGCGTAGAGCACGCCACCGGCAGCACCGATGGCCACGGTCAACAGGACCGCGATCATGGCGCAAGCGGAGGTCTTGGGCTGGTCTTTGCGACGGTTCATCAGGCTTGGCTTTCGAGTAGGCTGGCGACCCGCAACTTGGCGCTGCGGGCGCGGGGGTTCGTGCGGACTTCCTCGTCGCTGGGCGCGATGGCCTTGCGGGCGAGGAGACGGAATTGGAAATCGGGATTGGGGCGTGGCTCGGGCCAGGCCGGGTTGTCGACAAACTCGGTGGAGCGGTGCTTGAGGAAGCGCTTCACCATGCGGTCCTCCAGGCTGTGGAAGGTGATGACGAGCAGGCGACCACCGGGCTTGAGCAGGCTGGGCACCGCCTCAAGCGCGCGCTGGAGGCTCTCAAGCTCCTCGTTGACCGCCATGCGGATGGCCTGGAAGCTGCGGGTTGCCGGATGGATGCGGCCCTTGCGACCGATGGCCTTCTCGATGCACTCGGCGAGATCAAGCGTGGTAGTGAAGGGTTTCTCGCTGCGGCGATCGAGGATGGCAGCGACGATGCGGCGCGCCTGCTTTTCCTCGCCGTATTCGCGCAGGATGCGCAGCAGCTCGGCTTCGGGCCATTCGTTGACCACCTCGGCAGCGGTGCGTGGGCTACTCGGACCCATGCGCATGTCGAGTGGACCTTCGCGCATGAACGAGAAGCCGCGCTCGGCACTGTCGAGCTGGCGCGAGGACACGCCCAGATCGAGCAGCAGGCCGTCGGCCTTTTCGATGGAGTCGTCGCTCGCGACTTCGCAGTGATTGCCCTCCCAAGTGGAAAAACGATCACCGAAGGAAGCGAGGCGTTGGCTGGCGTGAGCGAGCGCTTCGGGATCGCGGTCGACTCCGAGAACGGTGGCGCCAGCCTTGAGAAATAGCTCGCTGTGCCCGCCGCCGCCCAGCGTGCCATCGATGATGAACTTGCCCGCGGCGGGCTGCATCCATTCGACGACTTCCGCCGGGAACACCGGGGCATGATACGAAGCGACCCCATCGGCGATTGCCGCGGGGTCGGGCTCCTTCGTCTGGAGAGAGGAAGATGGCCGCGCGGGCAACCAGCCGGAAGCCGCGCGGACCATTCTTTCAAAGGACGAATGAAGCCCTGTCCCTAGAAGCTTCAAGCGCCCAGCCAGAAAATCTCCGGGATGCTGCGCCAACAACCAACCAGAAGTGGCGCAAACACCCCGATAAGATGTGCGGTATCGCGCCGTCCCTTGCGCTCCACCACACCGGGTAAGTGGGAAATGGTTTAAAAATGGGGAAACCAACCCTGACGCCTGGGCGGCTGCGACCGGACCCAGCGAGGAGCGGGTCGATTCAAGCGTCAGAGTTGGAGAGTGACACAACATCACGAATAGAAAGGAAAAGGTTGGGAACCGGGGATGAGAGGATTGAGAGGGTTGGGAACCGAGGATAGGTGGGTGGTGGGAACCGAGGATGGGTGGGGTGGTGGGAACCGGGATGGGTGGGCTTGAGAGCTTGGTAAGAGTGGATGGTGGGAACCAGGGATGGGCGGGTAATGCGGGTACTACTGAGAATTAGAAAATGCCAAGATCGTCGTCTTCTTCCTGGCTGGTCTCGATTTCGAGAACCGTGTCGAAGTTCGCTTTGCTCCAGATCTGGAAATGCGTGCCGCGACCGGCGAGCATGATTTCGGAATTGGGCTCAATGCTGGCCTTGGCGCTGAGGTCCTTGGGCACGAGCAGTTTGCCCTGGTCGTTGAGGGTGACTTCGCGGCAGAGCATCGCGAGCTTGCCGAGCATCTTGCTCTTTTCGGCCGGGGTCTTGTCGCTGTTGTTGATGATCTCGACCCGTTCGGCATAGGCCGCTTCACTCAGCGCTTTGACCACCGGCATGTCGTAGTCCTTGGAGAACAACAGGAACAGGGGACGCCCCTGCTCGGGACGCCAAGCGGGCTGAATGGAAACTCGATACTTCGAGTCCATTTTGGCCGGCTTGAAGCCTTTGTAGCGTTGTTCGAATTCACTCACGGGCACAGTTGGGGCAAACAGTGAACATGAAGTACACCAAAACACACTGGCCGCGCAATGAAAAACACCACAAAAATAAAGCAATCGTGGAGCCCCTTAATTTCAGCGACTTACGTCTCCAAAATCCACTCCTCCGCCCCGCCATTCTGAGCCAAAAACCAGCTCCAAAATCCTAAATTTTTGTAATTCCGGGCCAAATTTTAAAATTTCACCCCATTGTGGAAGATGTGGTGTACTCCATCCCTCCCCTGTTCACCCTCTGTGTGCTGAAACCGCATGGATGTTGGCTGATTCATGCCCATCCTTGGAGTAACACGGTGCAATTGGCGAAATTCTTGATGCAAAGCGCCTGAAATCCAGCATCCAGGCAGCAATATTCAGCCATGCATCCACAAATGAAAAAAATCCGCCAGAGGGTCTGCCAATGGTGGATTCTGGGCCTCGTCATCCAGACTTTGGTCCTTGTGGCACATGCCCATGAGCATGAAGTGATTCGCAAACCCATCCGGAACACGATTCAGAATGAAGACCGGACCTTGGAGATCGTGTTGCCAAAAGCATACGATCCGGAGTCCGAGGAGGGATACGAAGTGGTTTACCTCATCGACGCCGGCTGGCACATGGACCTTGTGCCTTATGTTCACGAAATTGCCAGACAGGCCGGCCAGGCATCACCTGCCATCTTCGTTGGCATTCCCAACATCGAAGTGAACGGTGAGAGCCAACGCAACCGGGATCTGTTACCGGCACAGGACGCCGATAAGTTTCTCGAGTTCATCACCAAGGATGTCATCGCCCATGTGGAAAAGCATTACCGCACCAACGACCGCCGCATTCTCTATGGTCACTCCTACGGCGGAATTTTTGCAACCTACGCCTTTCTAACACATCCTGAAATCTTCGATGCCTACCTATCGATGGACGCCCCTTACCAAGGGGCCAAACGCATGGTTCTCATCACAGCCAAAGAGCGCCTCGGCAAGTTTCCATGCGCTGGAAAATCACTATGGATCGTCGGCATCGAGGGCGGGCAAGAGAAGCGAGGCTACAACGAATTGAAACAGCTTCTTGAAGCTCAGGCTCCTCAGGAACTGGTTTGGAAAATGCACTTTTATCCAAATGAAACCCATCAGTCCGTATGCCTCAAAGGGGCCTATGATGGATTTCGGTTTTTGAATCAAAAGCAGCGCAATCGCTAGCCCCGCAGTTGTTGAATCTGGAGATCTTGGCCATTCTGAATCGCAGAACCCGAGGACGGAGCGGGGGGGTTATTGCGCCCCCCAAACCAAGGGGGGTGGGAGGGGGGGGGGGGGGGGGGGAAAATAGGCGCGGCC
>JAWVYP010000105.1:0-9107 GCA_033722655.1 Akkermansiaceae bacterium
GGCAAATTTCCTCCCCCCTTGTGCCACGAACGCCGATCGGATTTCCGGTCGGCGTTCAGTTTTTTCAGGGGCTGGGCTGGATAGCCGATCACTTCACCAGGGGGATCAAGGCCTCGGCGAATTGCACGCCGATGCCTCCGAGGACCTTGGCGCTGCCGTGGTAGTGGAACTGGAAGTTGGAGACGCCCTCAAGTGCAGCCTTCTCTTGGTCACTGAGTTCTTCGGCGAAACGCTTGTCGAAGTATTCCTGCTTTTCCTCACGGGTGAACTTCTTGCCCTCTTTTTCCATCTTTTTGATGTCGCCGTTGATCTTGTTCTTTTTCTCGAGTGCCTGGTCTTGCAGAGGATCCCAGCTCTTTTCAGTGAGAACGGCCACGACATTGCCTTTGAATTCCTCGTCCTTGGCGGGTGCAGCCATGGCCATGCGGAAGTTGTGATGGATCGGGGTGTAGCGGTTGGGGTTTTCCAGATCGAGAATGCCGCCGGTGCCCATCACGCCGATGACGAAGGGCATTTCGGGTGCTTTGAACTCCTTGCGCACATCGCGGATGAAGTGACGCAGGGTTTCCGAGTAGAGATCATAGCCACCGGGCTTGTCGCGTTGGGGGTAGGTGTTGCGGTCGGTCATGTCATTCCAACCTTGGAACCAGACAAAGCCGGCAATCTCATAACCCTCCTTGGGGTCGTAGGCCGGGCAGACCTTGCCCGGATCGGCCAGCACTTTGTTCACGTGGTCGACCATCTTCTTGTAATACTCGCCAGCATCGCCCGCGCTGGGGGAGCGGAACTGGGTGTGAAGATTCTTGCCGCCCCATGCGGTCTTGATGATGAGGATGGGCTCATCGAGGGCCTTTTCCATGGCCAAGCCGAAGGTGAATTCAGGTCCGATCTTGTCGTCACCGGCACCGAAGCCAAAGCCGAGTTTTCCTTCCTTGAGGGTCGGCTCCTGCCCACGGCCCTCAGACACGTAGCTGATCCAGACCTTGTCGCAGGAGGCGGGCTCGCCCTGGTCGTTCGTCATCAACTTGTAGAGATCGGCGGTCTTGGGATCCTTGCTGATGTAGTCGAAGGTCGACTGCTTGGCGTGGCCCTGCATGTTGGATTGCCCGGCGAGGATGAAGACCTTGAGCGGTTTGGCTTGGAGGGGGGCGATCGCCAGAGCGGCGAGGCAAAGTGGGAGGATGGCTTTCATGGCTTTTGTTGTTTGAGACCTGAGTAACATGGGAACCCATGCGTGGTGGGTCAATCCGGGAGTATGAGTCAATTGAGACCCATCCGTGATCCGATGATCGCGGTCCGGTGGCGCTAGCTTCGTAGAACTCCGATTCCGATAGCTCGCTCGCTAAACTTGCTTCTGACGCTTCGATAGCTTTGTCTCAGCCGCCAACCTCATGGTCCGGAAGGTCCTTCACGCGTTTGTTGAATTCGTCCTGTCCGATCCTTTTGAGAATGAATTTGGTCGGCCCGTCTTCCAGGAAAATCCGGTCTTTCTCGATGCGGATTTTCATGGCCTGAGCCGCATCGGCATCTGGCCCCATGTCGGGCCGGAGCGTGAGAGTCTTCTTTTCCCCATCGGCGTCCACAAGCTTGTATGAGACCGAGAGGATGCCCTGCTTGGTGTGGAGGTGGACAGTGCCCTTTTCGACTCGGACCGTCATGCTGGCGGACTCGCCGAGGAGTGCTTCGGCGTCCTTTTCCTCCATGCCCATGTCTTCGGTGTAATGCTTGAGGAGCGCTTTGCCATCCGGAGCCCAGTGGCCGAAGGTGCTCTTTTCGAGAGCGGCGGCGTCGGGATCGGCGGCAAAAGCGGTGGAAGCCAGGGCGATTGTCGCCATGATGGAGGTGATCTTTGGAATAATCTGCATGCTGTTTATCGAGCTTGGTTTGAGGCTGATGAGAATCATATTTTGTCCAATCGCAAACGTCACATAACAAAAATCACTCGACGTGCATATTCTTCTGCCGTCCGGCTCGCATAACCGATGGAAATCAGCATGCAATAGCCCGCCGACGCAGGAGCGAGGGCGGGCTTTGAGAGATCTGGAATCCGATGGGGTATGAAAAGTGCCTCAAGAGTGTAACTCTTGGAGGTTCAGATAGCGGAGGCGAGGGGAGTTGAAATGCTGGTGATTCGGAGGTCGAACAGTGCCTGAAAAGTCAATAAGTATGGGGTCGGCAGAGGATTTGCTCAGTCTTTTGAACTCCCTGAAATGTGCCACATCGGCGCTTGTCAGTCTCCTCTAATGGGGGGTCATTTGATAAATGGATCCTTGTCCGCTCATGGGTGATTTCTAATTTGCGGCATCCCGCGATTCACATTCAAAATTAGCAATACACAAATTCGATAATATGATAGAGTTCAAAAAGATAAATTGCTTATTCGTTTGCTTGGCTTCTCTGCTACTGGCGCAGCCTTCGATGGCAGCCGTCATCAACATTAACTTTGACAGTAGTCTCGGTGGAACTGGTCCGATCAGCGGGGGCGGTCATGGCCCGATTGGTTATACTGGATCGACTTGGAACAATGTTTCAGTAGCAGGTGGAGGCGAAGGAGGCACCAGAGGCGGGACCGATTTTTCAGACTCTCAGGGTAATGCGACCACCATCGATCTGAGCATCGGGACGACTGGTGGTTATAACACCACAAATACCAATCTCGAACTTCTGGCCGATTACCTATACACCAAGGATGTATCACAGACGTTTACGGTTTCCGGTTTGGAGGTGGGGGCAAGTTATAATCTTACCTTCATTGGTCATGGTGGTTCTACCATTCAAGGGCCTTCGATTACGATCGGGGGCGACACGCAAAACATTGAGCCAACCGATATGGGCGCAACAAGTTATACTGAAGGTGAAAATTACGTCACCTTCACTGTCGTTGCTGATTCTTCCGGAGAAATTTCCGGATCATATTCGCCGATAGGTACCAATACATTCGGCGGAATAAGCGCGCTTCAAATCTCAAGCATCCCCGAGCCATCGGTTGCTCTGCTTGGAGGTCTCGGTGGTCTGCTTTTGCTTCGCCGTCGGCGTTGGGCATGATGCAAATACCTAAAAGCCCGCCGACGCAGGAGCGAGGGCGGGCTTTGGTTCAAAGGTTGAAATGGTGGAGGCGAGGGGAGTCGAACCCCTGTCCGGGAAGCCTTCAATGATGGCATCTACACGTTTAGTAAACGGTCTGGTGGTTTCGGAGTGGCTCGGCCCGCTTACAGCGTTGCGCATCCTAGAGACCTGTTGAATCTCGATGGAGAACCCTGTCACCCGATTCTCCATCCAGCCTACTGAGTAGTCGCCCTAGCCCCTAGTAGGCGTCAGGGTTCGGACGTGACCGTCAATTAAGCAGCCAATGCGAGCTCGTTGGAGTCTGCATTTATTTGTTGTGATCGGCTTTTTGAGAGGCCAACCGATCAACCTCTACGTGCAGCCATCAAATCGGACATCCCGTCGAAACCGAAACGCCCCCTTTGATTTGCTGGGAGAGACAGTATGCACCAACAACGGGCCAGATTCAATCCGAATCTGATTGGTCGAATTTGGCCGAAAGCACGTCCTGGCCCAGTGGTTTGCTGATTTCCTCGGCCAAGGGGGTGATGATGCCGCGATCCAGGCGGTAGATCCAGCTGTGGATGCGGATGTCCTGACCGCGCTCCCAGGCGTCTTCGAGAATGGTGGTGCGGGCGACGTGGCGGGCCTGTGCCATGACGTTGAGCTCGCAGAGGCGGTCGAGAGCTTGATCGTGGGTCAGGCCGTCCAGTTCGTCGCGGTGAGCACGGTGCAGGCTGCGGATGCTGGAGAGCCAGTTGTCGATCATGCCGTGGCGGTCGTTGTCGAGGGCGGCGCAGACGCCACCGCAGCCGTAGTGGCCGCAGACAATGATGTGCTCCACCTTGAGGACCTCGACGGCATACTGCAGAACGGCAAGGCAGTTGAAGTCGGTTTCGACCACGACGTTGGCGACGTTGCGGTGAACGAAGACCTCACCGGGAGCCAGACCGGTGATCTGGTTGGCGGGAACCCGGCTGTCGGCACAACCGATCCAGAGGAAGCGGGGTGTCTGTTGATTGGCGAGTTTGGTGAAGAATTCGGGGTCCTTCTGGAGGACGCTTTCCGCCCATTCGCGGTTTCGACGTAGAAGTTGTTCTGGCATGGGTCGAAACGATTAGAGCCCTTGGCTGGAGATGAGTCCAGAACGGAGAATCGCTCTGGGGTTGCATGCGGGAGGGTCTGAAGTGAATCTGGCTTTGCGTGTCAGGATTTTCAGGCAAATGGAACTATCCCAAGGAGCTTCCGGTGGTCGAACACCGCGAAGAGATCCTTGCTGCCCTGAAGGAAGATCAGGTGGTGGTCGTGGTCAGTGACACAGGATCAGGCAAGACCACACAATTGCCCAAAATGGTAGCAGAAGCGCTCGGGGAGGAAGGCGGCAGAATCGGTTGTACTCAGCCCAGGCGAATTGCGGCGGCCAGTGTGGCCAAGCGGGTGGCGGAAGAGCTGAGAGTGCCGTTGGGCGATTTCGTGGGATATCAGGTGCGCTTTGAGGACAAGACGACCAAGGACACCCGCATCAAGTTCATGACCGACGGCATCCTGCTGGCCGAGAGTCAGGGGGATCCCAAGCTCAAGCAGTATTCGGCGCTGATTCTGGATGAGGCCCACGAGCGCTCGCTCAACATCGATTTCCTGCTCGGTTACCTCAAGCAGTTGCTGGCCAAGCGTCCGGACCTCAAGCTGGTGATTTCCTCGGCCACCTTGGATGCCGGTTCCTTTGCCACCTTCTATGGTACCGAGAAGAAACCCGCGCCGGTGATTGAGGCGCCCGGTCGGATGTACCCCGTCGAGGAGTGCTTCCTGCCCGAAAAAGAGGATGAGGATCTTGCGCAGCACGTGGTGCGGGGCATGGAGGTGTTGCAGCAGCGCGGAGCGCAAGGGGACGTGCTGGTGTTCCTGCCCGGCGAGCGTGAAATCCGCGATTGTGCGGATGCGCTGGAGGGCCAGCGCTACTCCAATACCGAAATCCTGCCACTCTTCGCCCGTCTTGGCCTGGCCGACCAACAACGTGTCTTCAATCCAGGTCGCAAGCGGCGTGTGGTGCTGGCGACCAATGTGGCGGAAACTTCACTGACCATTCCGCGCATCCGCTGCGTGATCGACTCTGGCTTGGCCCGGGTCAGCCGTTGGGCGCCGGGCAAGGGGGTGCAGCGTTTGATGATCGAAGCGGTCAGCCAAGCCAGTGCACGCCAGCGCAAGGGCCGTTGCGGACGGGTTGCGGAGGGCACCTGCCTGCGACTCTATGATGAGGAGGATTTGGAGGAGCGGCCCGAGTTCACCGATCCGGAAATTCGGCGCAGTTCGCTGGCCGGGGTCATCCTGCGCATGAAATCCCTGGGTCTGCCCGCCATTGAGGATTTCCCCTTTCTTGATCCGCCATCGCCCAAGGCGATTTCGGAAGGCTACCGCACCCTGCGCGAGGTGGGGGCCCTGGCCAAGAACAAGTCGTTGACGGACATGGGGCGCACCATCTCGCGCCTGCCAGTGGACCCGCGCCTGGGAAGGATGCTGATTGAGGCAGAGAAGCGGCATTGTCTGGAACAGATCCTGCCCATCATCGCCGCACTCGAATCCAGCGATCCGCGAGAACGGCCTGCCGAGAAGGCCGCAGAGGCGGACAAGGCGCAGGAACGCTGGAAGGACATCGAGAGCGACTTCATCGGGATGCTGCGGATGTGGATCGACCTGCTGCCGATGCGTGAGAAGCGGGGGCGCTGGAAGGGAAACCAGCTGCGCAAGTTCTGCAAGAAACACTATCTGAATTTCCGCCGGGTGCGGGAGTGGGGCAATGTACTCGATGAGTTGGGCGAACTCCTGAAGCGCGAGTGGAAGGTGAGGCTGTCCAAACTTGATAGGAAGACGCTGGACTACGCCGACATCCATCGCTGCCTGTTGGCCGGGGTGCCGCGCCAGATCGGACTGTGGGATCCAGAGAACAAGTCCTACCGCAGTGCTTCGGGCGGCTTCTTTTCGGTGTTTCCGGGATCGGGTTTGTTCGGCCTGTCCAAGCGCCACGAATGGCTGGTGGCCATGGAGCTGGTCGAAACCAACAAACTGTGGGCGCGGCGGGTGGGACGCATCGACCCGGAGTGGGTGGAAGAAGTCGCACCCCATCTCTGCAAGAGCCGCTACGGCGAGGCCCGTTGGGACATCAAGCAGGGAGCCGTCTATGGCAAGGAGCGGGTGATCTGTGGGGGGCTGCCGATCGTAGCGGGTCGACGGGTGCACTACGGCCGGGTCGACAGGAAGGTGGCCTACCAGGTGTTTCTGCGCGAGGGGCTCTTGGGTGAGGGGATCCGGCGCAAGAATTCCTTCATCGAGCATTTGAAGGCCATGCGCGAGGAGGTGGCAGCCGTCGAACAAAAGCTGCGGCGTCCCGGTGGACTGTGGAGCGAGGAAGGAGTGTTGGATTGGCTCGAGGAGCGGATTCCGCAGGAAGTCCACACTGCGGCGGCCTTCCACAAGTGGTGTGAGGAGCATCCGGACGAATTGCTTTTCCCATTGGATGAGGTGCTGCACGAAGACATCCATGCGCTAGGCGCAGAACTCTATCCCGAGGTGCTGCATCACGAAGGTCAGGAATACACTCTGTATTATAACGCCCAGCCGGGGGAGCGGGACGAGGGGGTGACCATTGGCGTTCACGTCGACCAGTTGCCGCAATTGCCGGACTGGTTGCCAGCCTGGGGCGTGGATGGAGACCTGCCGGAGCGAACTGAGTTGCTGATCCGCTCCCTGCCCAAGGACTTTCGTCGCATCTGTCAGCCGGTGGCGGATCTGGTGGACGGTTTCGTCAATCGCTGGATGAACGCACCCAAGGTCGAGCCAATCACCGAGGCGATTGCGGCTTACGCCAAGGAGATGCGCGATGTCCACTTGCCGGTGGAGGAATTCAAGTTCGAGCGCCTGCCGGAGTACCTGGTGACCAAAATCTGGGTCTGCGATGATGAGGGAGAGGAGTTGGCCATGGGCACGGATGTGTCGGTGCTCAAGCTTGAACTGGCCGATCACCTGCGGGAGCGCTTCGAGGCGGTGGCCAATGACGACCTGGAAGCCACCGGCATGAGCCGCTGGGATGGCGAGCCCCTGCCGGAGGTGGTGGAAACGCCGGGCGGTGCAGTTTACCCGGCTCTGGTCGATGAGGGTGGAACGGTGGGCATTCGCGGCTTCATGTCGCGGGCGGAATCCGACGAGTCCCATCGGTCGGGGGGAGCGCGCCTGCTTTGTCTCGCCCATCCCGAGCAGGTGAAGTATCTGGAGAAGAAGTTTCCCATCGATGTGATGACGCGCGCCTCGCTTAGCCATCTGGGGGTCGGAGGAACGGCCATGGACGATCTCATCCTGTTGGCGGCCGAGGGTGCTGCGGGAGAATTTCCGAAGTCACCGGCTGCCTTCCGGACCTTGAGCGAAGGGCTGCGCTCCGAATGGCACGATGCGGCGAGCCGGATTGGCAACACCATGGAAGCCCTCGGCGATCCCTTGATGGATATCCAGGCATGGATTGTGGAGCACCAGGGAGACCGCAATCTCGGTGAGGTGGCCGAGGACCTGGATCAGCAGCTCGGCTGGTTGCTGCGCGGTCGCTTTGCCTGGAATGCGGGATTTGGTCGCTTGCTGGAGTATCCGCTGCGTTTTCAGGCCATCCAGTCACGGCTCGGACGCATCCAGTCGCTGCCCATCGTCAAGGATCTGGAGAAGCTCGAACGCTTCCGTGCGCAGTGGGAGCCGTGGCATGAGCGTTGGACGGCCGAGCCGGAAAATCCACGCTGGTGGGAGCATGGTTGGATGCTGGAGGACTTGAGGATTTCCATCTTCGCGCCCGACCTGAAAGCTCCGTCCAAGATTTCGGAGAAACGCGTGATCCGGAACTGGGAAGCCCTTTGCGGTAGCAAGACATCTCGTTGATGGCTGCCAAAACCGCAGTGCTCATCCAGCAATTCCAAAGGGGTGGGTTAGCTGGGCGCGGGAGGGCTTGGCGAAGGCCATCAGGCAAGCTGTGGCTGCGGCTGCGGTTTGGCTTCCTTCAGTCGGTTGCGCAGCAGGTAGATGATAACACCGGAAATGGCCAGTAGCAGGATACCGAGCACGGGACGGTAAAAGACCCAGGCGATGGAGATGGTCAACAAGGAGAGGCAGGCGGCGAGCAGCACGGAAACCAGTGCCGTGCCCGCGCCGACGATGTTGCCGAAGATGGGCAGGATGTCGGCGAGGACGGAGAGTGGTTTGAAGAGCATGCAAAAGCCGATGAACATCATGACAAAACCAACCAGTCGCAAAATCCAGGTCAGCATCTTGTTGTTGCTGTGCTCGCGCTCAAACATCTGCTTCGCCGAGAGGGTGCCGGATTCCAGCAGCAGGATGTCGCTGCCGGCCTTGGTGGAATAGCGGTCGAGGTTTTCGTCGGTCTGTTTGGCCACCACGCTGATGGTGGTGGGAGGCACGACTTCATAGCGGATGCGCAGATCGCCAATGGTTGGGCTGGCCGGATTCTCGCCGATGTAGAAACCCTGGCCCTGCACCTTTACGGGCTGGTCGATTTCCTCGGGAACCGTCGTGTCACGCTCGAGGCTGAGGGGTTCAGTGACGGTAATCTTTCCGATGAGAGTGGGCGAAAGTCTGAAAGCGCCGAGTTTCGCGTCCTTGGCGACCCACTCCTGGCTTTCATAGGCCATGGTCGTGGGGTTGGTGTATTTGGCCGCTTGATTGAAGCGATTGGAATCGATCAGTTGATCGCTCCAGACCTTGTCGTATTTGTAGCTTGTCTTGGTGGTGGTGCTGCCGCCGACGTTCTTATCGGTCTTGCT
Organism: Akkermansiaceae bacterium; assembly: GCA_033722655.1. Lineage (GTDB taxonomy): Bacteria > Verrucomicrobiota > Verrucomicrobiia > Verrucomicrobiales > Akkermansiaceae > Luteolibacter. Next base: position 8,856 of record JAWVYP010000105.1, read on the forward strand.
GCTTTCATCCTCTTCCCACTGGTACATCTCGACCACGCGGCGGAGCTTCAGTGCATTGGAGGAAACAGCAAATGTCGGATCCGCAAGCTCTTCCCCGGTGGATGCCATGCCGCTCAGATGCACCAGCTTGCCATTGTTGGCCGCATTGACCTTGTCGGCCTGGATGCTGACGACGGCTCCGGAGCCCTCCTTGAGTGCTTTGGTGCGCTTCACGGCGCGGCCCTCATTGATGAAGAGAAGGGGAAAGGAAAC
>JAWVYP010000106.1:0-9066 GCA_033722655.1 Akkermansiaceae bacterium
ATTTCCACTCCACTGAGCTTCTCGCCGCGATGCACGCTGCATTGGGTGCCGGCCTTGTTGAACTCCACCCGATGGCCGGATTCTTGAATCGCGGCGGTGATGGCCTTGAGATGCTCGCGGTTGACGCGCTTGAGGGTGACGCCTTCACCGGCGAGAGCGGCGGCGGCCATGAAGGTGCCGGCTTCGATGCGGTCGGGGATGACGGTGTGCTCCACGCCATGGAGTTTGTCCACACCCTCAATGGTGATGGTGCGGGTGCCGGCTCCACGGATCTTGGCGCCCATGGCATTGAGGAAGTTGGCGAGATCGAGCACTTCGGGTTCAGCGGCGGCATCCTCGATGACGGTGGTTCCTTTGGCGAGGGTGGCGGCCATCATCACGTTGTCGGTGCCCAGCACCGTGGGTCCATGGCTGCCGCTGAGATTGATCTTCGCACCCTTGAGTCCTTTTTTGGCGGTGAGAGTGATGTCGCCACCTTCGATCTCAATCTTGGCACCCAGGGCCTCCATGCCCTTCAAGTGCAGGTCCACCGGACGGTCGCCAATGACACATCCCCCGGGCAGCGAGACCACCGCACGGCCAAGGCGGGCGAGCAAGGGGCCCATCACGCAGATGGAGGCCCGCATCCGGCGCACCAGCTCGTAGGGTGCGGTGTCGCAAACACCGTTGCTGGTGATGCGCACCGTGCCCGAGGAGCGTTCCACATCCGCACCCAAGGCACTCAGGATCTGGATCATGTAGTTGGTGTCCGACACGTCGGGCACGCGGCGGATGATGCAGTCCTCCTCGCTCAGCAGTGAGGCGGCGAGAATGGGCAGCGAGGCATTCTTCGAGCCCGAAATGTTGATCGCACCCTGCAGGGTGCTGCCGCCGTGTACGATGAGTTTGTCCATGGGTGGGTTCGGCAGGCTAGGCCGGTTTGCGGGCGGCAGGGAAGCGCTCAATGCCCGAAAGGTCGGTTTTAACCCGAATGTCGGTGAACCCTGCCTGTTCGAGCAGCGTTCGCACGGGTGCCGCCTGGTCATGGCCGATTTCCAGGGCCAGCCAGCCGCCGGGGGTCAGACGCCCGAAGGCCTCGGGGATGAAGCGGCGGATCAGCTCGAGGCCGTCGCTGCCGCTGAAGAGGGCCAGATCCGGATCGTGGGCGAGTTCGGCAGCCATCCTGGGGCGTTCGCCCTCGGGGACGTAGGGCAGGTTGGCAACGATGCCATCGAAGGGTCCGTTGATCGAGGAGAAGAGGTCGCTGTCGACCAGCTTGACCTCGTCGAGCTTGAGGGCCTTCGCATTTTCGTGCGCCAGGGCCAGAGCATCGCTTGAGACATCGGCCAGCGTCACCTGCCACCCGGGCCGGGCGGCGGCGAGACTCAGACCCAGCACGCCCGAGCCGCAGCCCATGTCGAGCAGGCGCAGTTGCTCGGGCAGGTCCCAGGAGAGGATCCACTCGGCGAGTTCCTCGGTTTCGGGGCGCGGGATGAGGGCGCGGCCATCGCAGATGAAATCGTGGTCGAGGAAGGAGACGGTGCCCAAGAGGTGTTGCAGGGGGGTGCCCTCGCCGCGTTTTTTCAGAGCCTCGCGCAGGGGGGCGAGTTCGTTTTCCTCCAGCGGCCGGTCGAACTGGGTGTAAATCTCCATCCGTGTGCAACCGAGCTGATGGGCCACCAGCCACTGCATGTTGCGCCGGGCATCCTCGATGCCGCGCTTCTCCAGGTAGCTGGTGCCGCCGTCGATGGTTTCCAGAACGGTTTTCATGGGCAGGCGATTCAAACGGGTTTGGATGAACTTGTGAATGCCGGATTGAGGGCAATTGCACTGCTTTTTTTGCCTTCCGGTGACTGTGGCGCGCCCCTAGCGTGAGGTCGAAATGTTTGACACCGCCGAACTGGGCAGAAGCGTATCCAAGGAGGACTACGCCAAGCAGGCCGCACCCCTGCGCCTGGACCTGCTCAACACCCAGTTCAAGCTGCGCAAGGCCTCCTTCCCGGTAATCGTGCTCTTTGGCGGCGTCGATGGCGCGGGCAAGAGCGAGACCATCAACCTGCTCCACGAGTGGCTCGACCCACGATGGCTGATCGCCAAGGCCTACGGCGAGCCGACCCAGGAGGCCCTTGAGCGGCCGCTTTTCTGGCGCTACTGGAACGATCTCACGCCCAAGGGGCGCATCGGGCTCTATCAGAGTGCCTGGTACTCCGATCCCATCCTGCAGCGCGTCTACGACAAGACCCGTCCCGAGCAGTTCGAGGAATCGCTCGACCACATCCGCCGCTTCGAGCGCGCCCTCACCGACGACGGGGCGCTCATCGTCAAGTTCTGGATGCACATCAGCAAGGAGGACGAGAAGAAGCGCCTTAAGCAGCTCGAGGAAGACCCGCTGACCAGCTGGCGCGTCAAGGAGCAGGACTGGCAGAACTGGGAGCGCTACGACGGCTTCATCGATGCCGCCGAACGGGCCATCACCCGCACCAGCCGCGGCCGCGCGCCCTGGCACATCGTCGAAGGCACCTGCGAACGCTTCCGGACCTTGTCGGTGGCCGGCACTCTCCTGCGCCGCATTCAGGAGCACATGCACTCCATCAAGGCGCTCGAAGAATCCGGCAAGCCCTCCGAGGACCGCGAGGAAGACGAGGCCGCAGCCATCGAGGGGCTGTCCTACAATCCCACCCCCGGCGTGACCATCCTCAGCCAGCTCGACATGGAGCAGAAGCAGGACGGGGAGAGTTACAAGCAGCGCCTCGAAGAACTGCAGGGCCGCCTCGACCAGCTTTCGCGCCAGGCCAAGGATCTCGGAGTGTCCACCATTCTCGTCTTCGAGGGCTGGGACGCGGCGGGCAAGGGCGGGGCGATTCGCCGCATCATTCCCGGTCTCGACGCGCGCCTGTCGCAGGTGATTCCCATCGGTGCTCCCACCGCCGAGGAGAATCAGTATCACTACCTCTGGCGTTTTTGGCGCCACATCCCGCTCAAGGGTCGCGTGACCATCTTTGACCGCTCGTGGTATGGTCGCGTTCTGGTCGAGCGCGTCGAAGGCTTTGCCTCCGAGCACGAATGGCGCCGCGCCTTTGCCGAAATCAACGAGTTCGAAGACCAGCTTGTTGAGAACGACACGGTCATCTGCAAGTTCTGGATGCACATCACCAAGGACGAGCAGATGAAGCGCTTCGAGCGCCGCAAGAAGCAGGAGCACAAGAAGTGGAAGCTCACCGACGAGGACTGGCGCAACCGCGAGAAGTGGGAGGACTACGAGATTGCCGTCAACGAGATGGTCGAGCGCACCAGCACGCGTCGCGCGCCTTGGACTCTGGTCGAAGGCAACGACAAGAAGTTCGCCCGCATCAAGGTGTTAGAAACCGTTTGCAAAAGCCTGGAGCAAAAAATAGAAGCTGTGAAAAAGCGCGACTCCTAAGCGATTGATCCCATATGAGAACCACCCTGCTTAATTTGCAGGGAATTTACACACGGCTTGGTGAGGTCATGGGATGCTTCGGCAATCTCAACCCACACCATCCATGAAACGCCGTCTCCTTGCCTTGCTTCTCTTGCCCACCTTCGCCCAAGGCGAATTGAGGGTCCACGAATGGGGAACCTTCACCACCTTCTCGAATTCCCGCGGGACGGTCATGCACTGGTACAGTCCTTTTGCCGATCCTTCCGTACTGCCCGCGTTCGTGCAGAAGGGAGGCGCCTTCATGAAAGGCATGGTCAAGACACCAGTGCGCATGGAGACGCCGGTGCTTTATTTCTATCCGGATGAGCCCATGGAGGTGGATGTCGAGGCTTGGTACATGGAGGGATCCATTACCGAGTTCTATCCGGCGACGGTGCCAAACCGCCCAGAACGGTCGACGGACGTCACCGTGAACCGGGGATTCATCATGATGCCTGCTCGCTGGAAGGGGCGGCTCTTGCCTCCCAACGACAAGAAGGCCTTGAGCATGATTCCCGCGGTGAGTTCGGACGACCGCGGTGCCCACTACGCCGCGGCTCGCGAAGTTCCCGACGCCTGGATTTTCCACCATCAGACCAAGTTCACGGATCCCGAGACTCGTGAGGTCCGCATTGAGGACCAGGCCGACAAATTCATTTTCTACCGCGGCGCTGGATTTCACAGCAACGAGTTGTGGTTCACCAATTTGGCCGAAGATGAGATCCAAGTGACCAACATTGGCGAGCATGTGCATGCGCATGGGGTGTTGCTCGAAGTCCGTGGCCAAAAGGCGCGTTGGAGCAAGTTGCCCTCAATTGCTGCCCGCGTTGAGAAACTGGAACCCATTTCCACCTCCATCCAAGGTGACTGGCTCCCGCTCGATGAAGCCGAGTCGCAACTGAGCGGGTGGTTCCAAAGCACCCTGACCTCCGAGGGGCTCAGTGAAGATGAGGCGGCTGCGATGATTGCCACCTGGCACGGAACCTGGTTTCGCGAGCCCGGCCTGCGCGCCTTCACCCTCATGCCCCGCGCGCAAGTCGACGCGATCCTGCCTCTCGACATCCAACCCGCTCCCACCGAGCTGGTGCGGGTGTTTGTGAATCGGCACGAGATGCTCAGCGCTTCCAAGGAAGAGGAACTCGCCACCCTCATCCACGATACCCGCATCCCCGACCTGGATGCCCATAAGCGCCTGGAGGCCTTGGAGTTGGGTCGCTTCGAGCCGACTGCCCTCGAGCGTGCTCTGGATGTCGGTCGTAACCGCATGCATGAGCGATACTCTGAGATCCGCCACGCCAAGAAGGCTGGGGAAGGCCAATGACATTCGGAGATCAGCTAGGAGTGGCGCTCTCCATAGAGCGCCATAACAATCTTAGGAGGCATTCCTGCCTCCGCCCTCCGCGCTGCACACCGCCTTGCCCAATGCATTTCAATGCCGCAGGAATGCGGCATTGGGCTTTCATGGCGCTCTAAGGAGAGCGCCACTCCCACGTCAGGCCGCCTTCTTGCGGCGGAAAATCACAAAGCCGACTCCCAGGCCGAGCAGCACGCCCACCGCACCGGCAACCCAGAGCAGGCTCTTGGCGGCGTCGAGGATGGGATTGTCCAAGGCGTTGAGTGAGACGTGGTAGGCGGCGACGAGCCACTTGTCGTCCTCGCGCACCAGCGTGGCAGTCCAGCGGCTGGTGAACTGGTATTCCTTGCCCAGCAGCTTGTAGTTGGCGATGAGGTGACCGGCGGAAATGGCGAGGTCGCCGCCATGGATGACCGAAAGCTGGTCGGGCTTGTGCGGCACTTCGTAGGAGACAAAGGCCTCCTTGCCGATTTGCTTGTAGAAGTCGCGCAACTCCTCGATGCCGTGGGTGGTCTTGCCGTCCTGCCAGGTGGTGACGATGTCGGGATGGACGTGGCTGAGCACGGCCTCGATGTCTTGGGATTGGATGGCTTCGAGCATGTCCTGACGCAATTCTCGAAGCTGCTCGTGGGCGGGGTCCTCGACTGCCGCCTCTTGGGCATTGAGGCAGAGGGGAGAGAGCAGCAGGAGGGCGAGTGTGGCGAGAGCGCGGATCATGGTTCGGGTGATCTATCAGTTTGACGCTGGCTTGCAAACCGCAGAGTGGTCGGCAGGGCGAGGGCGCAAAGGATGGCGGCGCCCAGTGCCAAGGTGGCGAAGTTCACCTGTCCTTGCTCAAAGGCCAGACTGCCGAGCAGGGCCACGCCCAGGCCACTGGCGATGCGCGCACTGGTGCTGTTGATGCCAGCGGCCAGGCCGTGGTGTTCGGCGCTGACGCTGCCGATGATGGTGGCACTGAGAGGGGCGGCACAAAAGCCCAGGCCAATGCCCATGAAGCTGAGCGGGATGACAATCAGCAGCGCCTGGCTGGCCCAGCCGGACCACAGCAGGGAGGCAAAGCCCAGCGCACAGATCGCGGCCCCGGTGGCGAGGACGGGTCGCGGGCCGAGGCGGTCGAGCCACTTGCCGGCGATGGGCGAAAAGACGACCACCATGATCAGGGTGGGGATCTGCACCAAACCGGCAGCGGCCGGCGAGAAATCCCGGGCCTCAATGAGGTGAGTGGGCAGCAGGTAGGTGAAGCCGGCCCAAGAGGAGTGGATGAGCAGCGAGAGCAGGATGGCGGTCTGCAGCTTGCGCGAGCGCAGGGCCTCGGGCGGCAGCATGGGTTTGGTTGCGGCCTTCTCGCGTAGGTAGAACAGGCCAAAGGCGAGGGTGCCGAGAGCGACCACCCAAGAGCGCTCGATCAGGGCATAGGAGAGTGAGGCGAGGCCGAGGACGAGCAGCAGTGAGGCGATCCAGTCGATGGTCCGGGAGTGCTCGTTCTTGGGATCGGCCGCGCTTCGCACGAAGGTGATCCAAAGTGCCACCAACGCGAGCGGCACGTTGATGAAGAAGACGCCGCGCCACCAGCCGGCCTGCACCAGCGCCCCTCCGAGAATGGGGCCGATGGCGGTGGCAATCAGCGTGAAAGCACTCCACAGGCCCACCGCCTTGCCCAGGGAGGCGGCGGGGGTGCTGCGCGCAATCATCGCCAGACTGCCGGGAATCATCAGCGCGGCACTGAGTCCTTGCAGGGCACGCAGGGCAATCAGGCTGTCGGCGGTGGGAGCGAGACCGCAGGCAATCGAGGACAGGCCGAAGCAGGTGATGCCGGTCATGAACACGCGGCGGATGCCGAAGCGGTCACCCAGCGAGCCGCAAAGCAGCAGGAAGGCGGCGAGGGTGACGGCATAGGCATTGTGGATCCACAGCAGCTGGGTTTCGTCGGCAGCGAGTGCCTCGCGCAGGGCCGGCAGGGCAACGGTTAGTGCTGTGGTGTCGATGAAGGCCATGCCCGCGGCGAGGGCCGAGGCGGCAATGGTCCAAGCGGCGGATGACCGGATGCTGCTCAATTCTTGCGGTCTTCCAGGGTGAGAAAGAGATCCCCTTTGACGCGCAGGGTGATGGCGGCATCGGGCTCGGGATGATGGTTGTCGGCCAAACGAAAACGGAAGCGCGGCAAGAGGGCCGCGGCGATGAGGCGTGCCTCCATCAAAGCGAACTCCTTGCCGATGCAAACCCGCGGGCCGAGGCCGAAGGGAAGATAGCCCGCGGGGTGGAGTTCAGCGTCGATGAAGCGGTCCGGCTTGAAGGTCTCGGGATCGTCCCAGAAATCCGGATGGCGATGCAGGGTGTAGGTGGGGATGGTCACCGAGGCGCCCTTGGGGATGCGGTAGCTGGCCACTTCATCCTCACCGATGGCATGACGCTCGATGATCCAAATCGGTGGCGAGAGGCGCATGGCTTCGTGGAAGGCGCGGTCGGTGGCTTCGGGATCATCGACGCAGCGCTCCTGCTCTTCGGGGTGTTGGGCGAGGTAGGCCAGCATCCAGCTCAGCGCGTTGGCGGTGGTTTCGTGGCCGGCGAGCAGGAAGGCGATGCTCTCGTGGTGGACGTAGTCGGGATCGGGATTGCCGGAGCGGATGAGCTCGAGAAGGTCGGGCGTGTCGGGCTCCTCTTGACGCTGGGCGATGACATCATCGACCACGGCATCGAGCTGGCGCTTGGCCTGCTTGAACTTCTTTGACTTGCGACCGGTCAGCGAGCCGAGCCGGGTGAAGGCTTCGGTGAGCAGGCGGCCGATGGGGTCGGCGAGGGAAGTCAGCGTGTCGCGCGGGATGTCGGTGCCAAACAGCGAGCGGGCGACGATGCGGAAGGTGGCGGTGGTGAGGTCGGCGGAGGCGTTGATCCTGGACTGCGGCTCCCAGGACTCCACCAGGGCCTGCGCCTCCTCGCGCATGATGGTCTCAAAGCCGACAATCGCCTTGCGGTGGAAGGCGGGCTGGAGATGGGTGCGCTTCTGCTGCCAGGCCTTGTCGTTGGAGGTCAGCACACTCTCGCCCGCGATGTCGCTCAGAAAGCGGGTGCTGCGGGTGTCCTTGTCGTAATTGGCGGCGTTTTTCTTGAGGACATGCAGGGCGTCGTCGGGATGGTTGAAAAGAAAGACCGGATGGGGGCCGAGCTTGAAGAGGATGTGGTCGCCATATTCCTCCACGCTGCGGATCAAGAGCCCCAGCACATCGCGGCGGAAGGCCGGGATGTGTCCCAACAAGGGGATCTTGGGTGGTGAGGGCGGTTTCTTCATGCCACGGGATCTGGTGAGTAGTCCCAGCGCTCGAACTCGGGCTGGGCGTGCTGATTGACGAGATCCAGGGTGGCCGCAGGCATGCGGGTGAAATGGTTCTTGCGGTAGGACTTCTGCTGGATGAGGTAGGCCTCGAAGGTGGGCTTGAGTTGCTCGAAGTCGGGAATGCCCAACTTGTCGTAGATGGCCTCCAGACAGGCCATGGGGTCGCTCTCCAACTCGGTGAAGGAGATTTCGTGGAAGCGGTCGTCGGGGATTTCCGGACGCTGCTCGTGGAAGGCGTCCATCACCTTGCGGTAGCGGGTGAGGATTTCCTCATCGAGTTTGGAGCGGTCGGGCTTCTGCAGGTAGGTGTACCACACGGCGGTGTCCCAGTAATGCTGGTTGGAGCGGAAGACCTCGTGGGGGTGGCGGTGGATGTTGACGAAGCGTGCTCCCGGAAACCACTCCATCAACAAGCGGATGCGCGCGGTGTGGCTGGGCGACTTCAGCAGCAGAGGGCGATGATACTTGTAGGTCAGCTTCTTGCAGAAGGTGAGGAAGGCATCGCGCCAGGCTTCGATCTCCTGCTTGGGCACGTCCTCAAAGGTCAGGTAGCGATCGTAGTGGGCGGTGCGCTTGGGAAAGGAGATGCCGAGGTAGGAGGACATCAGGGTGTCGAGGCAGGGCGCAAACTCGTCCTCCTGGGGCAGTTCAAAGCCCATCGCCATGTTGTCCATGGGTCGCTTCTCAGGCACCAGTTTGGCGAAGCGGCGGGTGTTCTTTTCCTCGGTGCTGAGAAAGGTCAGCGGATTGGTGACCTGGTAGGTATTGGCGAATGCAAAATTGCGGGTGTCGAGCGCCAGCAAGTTGTGGAGGTGGGTGGTGCCGCTGCGCCAATGTCCGAGGATGAAGAGGGGCGGGCCGGCGAGCTCAGTCGCTTGGATCTCTTCGCTCAATCGCTCCTCCTTGCGCTTGGCCAGGGAATTCATGCAGGCGGCTGCGGTGATGAAGGCAGCGCGATGC
>JAWVYP010000107.1:0-8954 GCA_033722655.1 Akkermansiaceae bacterium
ACCAACGCCCGCACCCGCAAGGGCAAGAAGAAGACCGTGGGCGTGAAGAAATAATTTTCCTCTCCTTTACCATCATGTCAGACGAAACCGCCAAAAATTCCGCCGAGGAGAAATCCGAGTCGGTTGAGCCCACAGAAGCTCCAGCACCCGCCAACCCTCCCGCCCAGGAGGCCCCCACCTCCAAGGAGGCTCCCAAGGACACTCCCGAAGGCCAGGAAGAGGGCGACAAGCCCGCCAAGAAGGAGGAGAAAAAGGACATCTTCGCCGAATTGCTTGGCGAGGAAGAAGCCGTCAAGGTCCACAAGGCCAAGAAGACCAAGAACGTCACTACCGGCATCGTCCACGTCACCGCCACTTTCAACAATACCCTGGTCAATGTCACCGACACCAAGGGCAACACCATCGGCTGGTCCAGCGCCGGCAAGATGGGCTTCAAGGGCTCGCGCAAGAGCACCGCTTATGCGGCCCAGGTCGTCTCCCAGGATGCCTGCCGTCAGGCCATGGGCCACGGCCTCAAGGAAGTTGATGTCCGCGTCAAGGGCCCCGGCTCCGGTCGCGAATCCGCTGTCCGCGCCGTGCAAGGCCTCGGTCTCGAGATTCTCTCGATCCGCGACGTGACCCCCATCCCGCACAATGGCTGCCGCCCCAAGAAGGCCCGCCGCGTCTAATTCAATCCCTCACCCTTTCCTATACCATGGCACGTTACACCGGTCCCCGCGCCAAGATCAGCCGCCGCTTCGGCGTCTCGCTCTTCGGCCCCTCCAAAGCAGTCGAACGCCGCAACTTCCCGCCCGGCCAGCACGGTCTGCGTGGTGGTCGCCGCAAGAAGAGCGAATATGCAGTCGCCCTCGGCGAGAAGCAGAAGCTGCGCTACCAGTACGGCCTGCTCGAAAAGCAGTTCCGCTCCTACTATGAAGAAGCCGCCAGCCGTCGTGGCGTGACCGGCGAAATCATGCTGCAACTGCTCGAGTGCCGCCTCGACAACGTCTGCTACCGCGCCGGCTTCGGCAACACCCGCCAAGCCGCCCGCCAGCTCGTCAACCACGGCCACATCAAGGTCAACGGCGTCAAGACCGACATCGCCAGCTGTCAGATCAAGCCCGGTGACGTCATCCAGGTGGCCGATAAGCCCTCTTCCCAGCAACTTGCCCTGCGCATGACCGACCTGACCCAGGCCATGCCCGCCGCCGAATGGCTCGAAGTCGACAAGGAAGCCCTCAAAGCCACCATGACCCGGGTGCCCGAGCGCGACGACATCGACCCCATCGTCAACGAGCAGCTGATTGTTGAGCTTTACTCCCGCTAGTCAGTATATTGCATCAATGGTTATCGAAAGGCGCCCGGACGAAAGTCCGGGCGTTTTTTGCATGAGGGATAGGCCGATATCGAGACGTGCCGAAGTGGCACGCCCTTCAATTTGGAGGTGCAGCGCAACCAAATCCCTGATAGGGGTGTTCCATCCATATGAAAACCCTCATTACATCCACCGCCATTGCCGCCATTCTGTGCACTGCCGCCTCCGGAGAAATCCTGCACAATGTCTCCATCGATGACATCGAGCTCGAGGTCCAACCCACACCCCAGTACGACGTCGCGGGAGTGAAGGACAAACGCTTCGACTTGCGCCAGTGGATCGAAATCGAAATCAAGCTGGACGTGCAGACCTTAGAAAGGGCCAATCCCTCGGGTTTCATCCCGGAACTGAAGATCCAGTGGTATGCGATCATGATCGACAAGTTCGAGAAGAACAAAGGCAAGGAGCCCAAGGTGCTCACCGGCGAAACCACCCTGATCAACATCAATGCCAGGGATGGCGTTGCCTATGCCGCTGCCTACATTTCTCCCGACACCATCGAACGCTTGACCGGTAAGGACCGCGCCAACGAAAATGATCTCAAGGCCATTGCGGTGATCGTCTCCGGCGACGACCTGAAACCGAATCCCGGCATGCTGCGGGTCACTGCCGAAGAGCAGTCAAAATGGTGGTCGAGCGGCAAGTACGACACGCTTGAAGGCAAGATCACCCCCAAGAGCAAGAGCCCTTTCGCCCTGCTGTGGATGGACCGCTATCCGACCGAGAAGTTGGAAGAATGAGTTCCATTGAAGCGTGACAGCTCCGCGGGGCCACGGGCATCATCCACTGCGCCATGGATGCCCTGCTGATCGCCCTCGGAGCCTTGGTGCTCTACCTTGTCGCCTACCACACCTACGGTCGTTGGTTGGCCCGCCGCATCTTCAAGCTCGATGCGCAGAATCAGGCGCCCTCGATTGAGCTCGAGGATGGCACCGATTACGTGCCGACCACCAAGAGCGTGGTCTTCGGCCACCACTTCACTTCCATCGCCGGCACCGGCCCCATCGTCGGTCCGGCGCTGGCGGTCATTTGGGGTTGGGTTCCCGCCCTGTTGTGGGTCCTCTTCGGCTCCATCCTGATTGGTGCCGTCCACGACTTCGGTTCACTGGTGGTCTCGATGCGCAACAAGGGCCAGACCATCGGCGACGTCGCCGGCCGCATCCTGACGCCACGCACCCGCATCCTCTTCCTTTCCATCCTGTTCCTGGCGCTGACCATCGTGCTCGCCATCTTCGGTCTGGTCATCGCCGCGGTGTTCCGAATGTTTCCCTCCTCCATCTTTCCCTGCCTGGTGCAGATCCCGGTGGCGGTCGCCATCGGCCTCTGGCTCCATCGCCAGGGCCGCTCCCTGCTGCTGCCTTCCCTCATCGCGCTGGGACTCATGTATCTCGCCGTCTGGCTCGGCGATTGGGGTCTGCTCCATGCCTTCAACACCTACATGTCGGAGCTACCCATCATCGCCTGGGTGGCCATCCTGTTGATCTACTCCTATGTCGCCTCGGTGCTGCCAGTGTGGACCCTGCTGCAGCCGCGCGACTACATCAATTCGCTGCAACTGCTCTCCGCCCTCGGCCTGATCATCGTCGGCCTGGTGGTGGCCGCACTGTTTGGGGCCGGTGCGGACAGCCAGACCCTGGAAATCGTGGCTCCCACCATCCGTGCCGGTGAACAGGCCCCGGTGGGCGCACCCATGATCTTTCCCTTCCTCTTCATCACCATCGCCTGTGGTGCGATCTCTGGCTTCCACTGCCTGGTGTCCTCGGGCACCTCCTCCAAACAACTCAAGACCGAGACCGATGCCCAGTTTGTCGGCTATGGCTCCATGCTCACCGAGGGCTTCCTGGCCGTGTTGGTGATCCTCGCCTGCGTCGCCGGACTCGGGCTCGGCATTCCCGAGATTGTCGACGGCAAGAGCACCGGAGCCATCATTTCGGGGGAAGCCGCCTATCAAGCCCGCTACGGCAGTTGGCAGGCCGCCGGTGGTCTGCCTGCCAAGGTCGGTGCCTTCGTCGATGGCAGTGCAAACTTCCTCAAGGCCCTGCGCATCGATCCCGCCTTTGCGGTCGCCCTGATGGGTGTGTTCGTCGCCTCCTTTGCCGCCACCACCTTGGACTCGGCCTGCCGCCTGCAGCGCTACGTCACCCAGGAACTGGCGGACGCCACCGGCGTGTCGGCCCTTCGCGGCAAGCATACGGCCACCATCTTTGCCGTGGTCATCGCGGGAGGCCTCGCAGCCATGCCTGCTCCCGGCGGCGTTTGGGAGCTGCAACAACTCGGCAAGGGCGGGCTCATCCTGTGGCCCCTGTTTGGCGCTACCAACCAGTTGCTCGCCGGCCTCGCCTTCCTCGTCATCCTCTTCTGGCTGCACCGCCGCGGGCTGCCCAATTGGTTCATCGCCATCCCCGCCGGATTCATGCTGGCCCTGCCCGCCATTGCCATGCTCATGCAGCTTTTCGTCGGCTCGGGAGCCTGGATCACCGGCGACAGTCCCAACTACCTGCTCGGTGCCATCGGCATTGCCACCCTGCTCCTTGAGGCATGGATCATCCGCGAGGCGCTCGTCATCTGGGGGCGGGCCAAAGGCGTTCTCGAAAGCCAGCCCGCCTTTACAAACCGCTGACATCCCACGCCTTGTCATGGCTTGGCGTTTCCGCTTAGCATGTTCGAATCATGCTCAAGCCCGAACATTTCAGTTTCAAATGCCCCCTCAGGATTTCGGATCTGGAGAAGACCGGTGACGGCGGTCATTTCTGCGCCAAATGCAGCAAGGACATCCACGACCTCACCGACTGCTCGATTGAGGAAGTCATCGAACTCCAGCGCCGCAAGGGCTCCATCTGCGGATTTGTCCGCGCGGTCAGCGTGACTTCCCTGGTCAGTCTGGCAGCCTGCTCGGACGAGGAGAACGCCGCCAAACATCAAGATGAAGGCAAAATCCCTCCAAAACCCGAAGTCCCCGAGAAGATCCAGCCCGAGTTGATGGGCGACATTTGCGTCCCCGAGGAGGAAGCTCCCAAACCCCGGCCCGAGCCGAAACCCGCGCCGGATGACTCCACCGTCGAAAACCAACCCCCTCCCAATGGGGAAGAGCCCCAGGTCATCAACCCGGACGACGTCGAGATCAATCCCCCGGTGCTGCTGGGTGTGATTTGTCCGCAGGAAGATCTCGATCCCGGCGATCCTGAGGAGCTCAAACCCCTCGACCCGCACCGCGAAGGCAGCCCTGGCTGAGTCAGCTCAATCCAAGGCATGCGCCAGGAAGGGCGCGGTGCGCGATTTCTTGGAGCGCGCAATTTTTTCCGGTGTCCCCCAAGCCACCAGACGCCCTCCGCCCTCGCCCGCTTCGGGCCCGAGATCGAGAATCCAGTCGGCCTCGGCCGCGACGTCCATGTGGTGCTCGATGACGACCACGGTGTGACCCTCGTCGACCAACCGGTGGAGCACGTCGATGAGGCGGCGGATGTCCTCCTGATGAAGGCCGACCGTGGGTTCCTCAATCAGGTAGAGGTTGCGCTTGCGCAGCGCCGCGCTGCGCATGGACGCCTTGCTGCCCCGGCCCTTGATCAACTCGGCCACCAGCTTGATGCGCTGCGCCTCCCCGCCCGACAGGGTTGGTGAGGGCTGGCCCAGCTGCAGGTAGCCGAGACCGGTGTCGGCCAACAGGCGCAGTGGCGCGGCAATGCGCGGCTGCGACTCAAAGAAGTCGGCCGCCTCGTCAATGGTCATCGCCAGCACCTCACCAATGCTGCGGTCCTTGAAGCGCACCTCGAGGGTGGCCGGATTGTAGCGCAGCCCCTCACAGCTTTCGCAATGCACCCAGGTGGCGGGCAGGAAATCCATCTCGAGTTTGACCCGGCCGTTGCCCTTGCATTCGGGACAGCGGCCACCCTCGGTATTGAAGGAAAAGCGTGAGGCATCGTAGCCGCGTACCCGCGCATCCGGCAGCTGAGCAAAGAGCGCACGGATGTGGTCGAAGACCTTCACATAGGTCGCCGGGCAGGAGCGCGAGGTCTTGCCGATGGGCGCCTGGTCCACCTCGTGGCAGGACTTGATCGCTTCAAAGCCCTTCGCCGAACGGTAGCGCTTGGCGCCCTTGTGCTTGGGCCGGGCAGCGGGACCGATGCATTCGTGCATCAGGGTCGACTTACCCGATCCGGAGATGCCCGTCATCACGCAGAGCCGGCCCAATGGCAACTTGATGTCGACCCGCTTGAGGTTGTTGGCCTCACAGCCCTTGAGTTCGAGCATGGGGTGGTCGCGCCCCACCTTGCGGCGTTCCCCGCGGATGGGATGGACCAGTGGCTCGCGCAGAGCGCGCAGAGTCGGCGAGTTCTCAAGCTGCTTCGCCCTGGCCTTGCTCAGGTTTTTCAGTTTGGGCATGGGCCCCTCATAGACAATCTCCCCACCGAGCCGGCCAGCCGCTGGACCGAGGTCGATGAGGTAATCGGCGGCGGCAATGGTGTCTTCGTCGTGTTCGACGATGATGAGCGAGTTGCCGTGGTTGCGCAGCTCGGTGAGCGTGGACAGGAGTGCCTCGTTGTCGCGGGGGTGCAATCCGATGGTCGGCTCATCGAGAACATAGAGAACCCCCCGCAGGTTGGAGCCGAGTTGGGCCGCCAGGCGAATGCGCTGCGACTCGCCACCCGAGAGCGTGGTGCCGGAGCGGTTGAGTTGCAGGTAGCCAAGGCCGACCTGCTGCAGGAAGGCCAGGCGCTGGCGGATCTCGGGCAGGATGTCGCGGGCGATCAGTTTCTCCCGCTTGTCATTGAGCACTGTCGACTCGAAATGGGCGGCGGCTTCATCAATGGGCATCGCCGCCAGCGTTCCAAGGGTCATGTCCTTGAAGCGCACCGAGGTGGCCAGTGCATTGAGGCGTGATCCTTCGCAGGAAGGACACTCGACCAATTCGTCCTCGTCCATGCGGTCCAGGGCGCGCTCCGCGTCGAGTTCGGCCTCCAGCACTGAGTCGTAGCGCGACGGATCGAAGCGGCGGCGCTTCTTGGCCACCACACCATGCCCCCGGCATTGCGGACACCAGCCATGTGGTGAGTTGAAGGAAAACAGGCGCGGGTCGAGATCATCGTAGGACTCGTGGCATGAGGGACAACTGGACTCGGTGGAGAGCAGTTGCATGCTGCCGTCCGCGCTGCGCAGCCGGATCACGCCGCGGCCGATCTGCAGCGCACGGGAAAGCAAGTCCGGCAGATTGCGGGCACGCGCCGACTTGAAGCGACCCAGCTCCACATCGATGTCGTGTTCCTGGTAGCGGGTGAGCCGGGTGAAGCCCTCGGCTTCCATCCATTCGCCATCCACCAACAGCCGCTCATAGCCCTGCTTGAGTGCCCACTCCGCCACATCGGTGTGGTAACCCTTGCGACCACGAATGATGGGGGCGAGTAGACTCACCTCGCCCTTACCCAGGGCCTTGCGGATGGTGTTTTCAATCGAGGACACCGACTGCCGTTCGACCGGAATCTGGCAATCCGGACAATACATGGTGCCGAGCTTGGCGTAGAGCAGGCGGGCAAAGTTCCAGACCTCGGTGACTGTGGCCACCGTCGACTTGCCTCCCCCTTGGGAGACCCGCTGCTCGATCGCCACGGTTGGAGGCAGTCCCTGGAGCTGATCGAGTTCCGGCTTTTCCAACTGCTCGGCAAATTGACGAGCATAGGTCGACATGGAGTCGAGGAAGCGGCGCTGGCCTTCGGCAAAGAGAATGTCGAAGGCGAGGGTGGACTTGCCCGAACCCGAGAGACCGGAAACCACCACCAACTGCTCGCGAGGAATGTCCACCGAGAGGTTCTTGAGGTTGTGGTGGCGCGCGCCGCGCAGCGAGATGACCTCCGCGGCCTTTGCCGGCTTGGCCAACTTGGCCTTCTTCTTTGCTACCCCCTTGCCCAGCACCTGACGCAGCAACTTGGCGGTCGCCGTCTTGCCTTTGGAAAGGGCTTCGGGAGTTCCCTCCCCCACCAACTGTCCACCATCGGCTCCAGCTTCAGGTCCGAGATCGAGAATCCAGTCCGCCGATTTGATCACCTCCACATTGTGTTCAATGACCAAGAGACTATGCCCGGCATCGACCAGCTTCTGGAACACGCCCAAGAGGCGCTCGATGTCGGTGAAGTGCAGGCCGGTGGTGGGCTCGTCGAGAATGAGCAGCCGCGTTTGGGAGGAGTCCGCCGACTCCTGCAGCAACTTGCAAAGCTTGAGGCGCTGGGACTCGCCACCCGAGAGGGTGTTGAGCGGCTGGCCCAGCCTGAGGTAACCCAGACCAACTTCCATCAGCGGCTTGAGGGCGCGCTGAATCTGCTCCACGCAGCGCTGCTGCTTGCGCGAGCCTTCCGGCAGTTCAACAAAGCGCTCCACGGCTTGCTCAACCGTGAGTTCGAGCACGTCGGCGATGGAGAGCCCGTCGAGTTGATACTCCAGGGTGGAGGACTTGTAGCGTCGCCCCTGACAGTCCGGACAGGTCACATACAGGTCGGAGAGGAACTGCATCTCGACTTTTTCAAAACCATTGCCGGCGCAACGGTCACAACGGCCATCGCCGGAGTTGAAGGAAAAATAACCGGGCTTGAGCTCCGCTGCCTTGGCGGCTGGTTCCTCGCAGAACAACTGGCGAATGGCATCGAAAGCACCGAGGAACAGGGCCGGCGTGGAGCGCGGCGTGCGCGCCACCGCACTCTGATCGACCAGTTCCACCGCATCGATGTGTTCGCTGCCCGTCAGTGACTTGATCGGCGCGGCATCGCCATCGGGGTCCTGGCCCAGCTTGCGGGCGAGGTTCTGGTGAATGACTTCATGGGCGAGGGTCGATTTGCCGGAGCCGGAGACGCCAGTGAGGCAAACCAGCATACCCAGTGGCAGCTCGACATCGAGCTTGCGCAGGTTGTGGCGGCTGGCGCCACGGATCTGCAGCTTGGCCACGCCAGGTTTGCGACGTTTCTTGGGGATGGGAATTGCGCGGCGCCCGTCGAGCCAGGCCAGCGACCCCTCATTTTTCGAAGCCTTGGCGGCGCGGCGCGACTTCACATCCGCCGGCCCAGCATAGATGACCTTGCCGCCGTGCTGGCCGGCACCGGGGCCGAGGTCGATGAGGTGGTCGGCGGCTTCCATCACCACCTGTTCGTGCTCGACCACCACCAGGGTATTGCCGAGGTCGCGCAGCCGGTGCATCACGCCAACCAGGCGCTCGATGTCGCGGCCGTGCAGACCCACGGTCGGTTCATCGAGCACGAAGAGGGTGCCGGTGAGCGAGGCGCCCAGGCAGGCGGTCAGGTTGACCCGCTCGATCTCGCCCCCGGAGAGCGTGCGCGTGGCGCGGTCGAGGCTCAGATAGCCCAGGCCAACCTGGTCGAGATAGAAGAGGCGCGAGTGCACCTCCTGCAGCACCAGATGCAGGGTCGGGTCGGTCTGCTTGTTGTCGAAGCGCTCGCGCAGTTGCCCCATGAAGGCCAGAAGATCGGACACTGCCATCCGCCAGAGGTCGGGCAGGGTCTTGTCCTCGATTTTGAAACAAAGGGCCTCAGGTTGCAGGCGGCGGCCGCGGCAAGCTGAGCAGGTCGTGTAGGAGCGGTAGCGCGATAGGAAGACGCGCACG
>JAWVYP010000108.1:0-8933 GCA_033722655.1 Akkermansiaceae bacterium
GAGTTGGACGCGGGCCGCCTTTTGCGCGCCTTCGTCGATGTCGCCGAGCAGGCGCTTGAGGGCTTCCTGGTCTTGCTCGAAAGCACCGACATCGGCTGCAATCGCCTCCAGGGCCTTGATCATGCCCTTGATGTCCTTGGCTTCCTCGAAGTCGGCCAAGAGGATCTCGGCAGGACTCTGGTCGCCACTGCGAAGCACCAGCGGCTCACTTCGCTTGGAAGGAACCACCGCTCGGCGGCTTTCGCGCAGGGCCTTCTTGGCGGAATCCCACCAGCGCTTGTACTTCTCCTTGGGAATGACCGAGCCGGAGAGTTCGGCTTCGAGCGCGTCCATGCTCATGGTGCCGTCGTGGCTCTCGAGAATCTCGACGAGCATGGCCACGGGGTCGGACTTGGATAGCTCACGAAGATGCTCGATCTGGTCGATTTTCTTGGCGCGGAAGTCGTCTTCGGGGATCCACTCGGTCTTGTTGAAGGCAAATTGCAGCTCCATCGACTGGTCGCTGGACTTCTCGAAATCGATCACCACCTTCTTGCCGGGCAGGTCCCAATCGACCACCTTCCCGGCCCCGAAGGACTTATGAATGCAAAAATTGCCGGGAGCGAGTTGGGACAAGCGCTCTCCGACGGGGGCCGGAATCCGGCCGGCTTCCACGAGTTTGGCCACGTCAGGGTGCATGCGCGGCAGGGTGCAAGCCTCCGCCCCCGAACGCAAGGCATTATGCGGATTGCGGAGCAATCCGCGCTTATTCGTTATTGGTTCAAAGTGATTTGTGGCTCCGATGGACAGCCTCTCTGGCAACCAGAGCCCTCATAGACAATAACCCATAACGATCACTCCAGGAACTTGATCTTGCCCGGGACCGGAGGCAGGCCCTTGGCCATGGCCTCGTGCTGCTCGTCGGTGCAGGCGGAGTCGATGGGTGCATCCGGCTTGGCATCGCTGCCCTCCAGATAACCGTTCTCGATCATCCATTGCTCGACTTCCTCTCCGCTGACATCGGCGAGCATTTCACCGTCGACGACCACGCAGGGTGAGAGCGGCTGACCGCTCTTCTGCTCCATTTCCCAGCGAAAGGCGGGATTCTTGATGATGTCCTTCTCCTCGAAGTCGAGGTCGTACTTGCGCATGATGGCGCGCACGCCCTCGCTCCAGCCACAGAAGGTTTTCAGGTAGGCGGTGATTTCAGGTTTCTCCTTGCTCATGTTGATCAAATGCTTGGTTGATCCATAAGGCCGCAGAGGCTCTTCTGCAAGTCGGGATGGGGATTGGATCCGGATGCATTTGCCCTTTTCTCGCATGGGCCTATCCCCTAGACAGGCGGCGCTATGAGCCAAATCGTTCTTCTTTTCTCCGGTCAAGGCGCCCAGAAAGTGGGCATGGGCAAGGATTTCGCCGCCGAATCCCCCGCTGCAGCCGAACTCGCCGGCACCGCCAACGAAGTCCTCGGCTTCCCCCTCTCCCAGATCATGTTCGACGGTCCCGAGGACGAACTCACCAAGACCTCGCGCTGCCAACCCGCCCTCTACGTCCACGGCATGATGGCGCTGAGCCTGATCCAGCAACGCCTCCCCAAGCTCCAGCCCGTGGCCGCCGCCGGCCTCTCGCTGGGTGAATTCACCGCCCACGCTGCTGCCGGCACCTTCAGCTTCGCCGACGGCCTCAAGATTGTCGGCAAACGCGGCGCCTTCATGGAAGCCGCCTGCGAGGCCACCGAAGGCTCCATGGCTGCCCTGATTGGGGGCGACGAAGAGCAAGTGGCAGCTCTCGCCAAGGAAGCCGATGTCGACATCGCCAACCTCAACGCTCCCGGACAGATCGTGCTCTCGGGCTCCGTGGCCGGCATCGACACCGTGGTCGAGAAGGCCAAGGACTTCGGCATCCGCCGCGCCATCAAACTCAATGTCGCCGGCGCCTACCACTCGCGGCTGATGCAGAGCGCCCAAGAGCAACTCGCCGCCGAGCTCGCCCAACTCGAGCTCGCCAAGCCCTCGATTCCCGTGGTCTGCAACTACGAGGCCAAACCCGTGTCCAGCGCGGAGGAGATCCGCAGCACCCTCGAAAAGCAGGTCACCGGCTCGGTGCGCTGGACTGAATCCATCCGCCATTTGATCTCCATGGGCCACACCCAATTCCTCGAACTCGGTCCCGGCAAGGTCATCGCCGGACTGGTCGCCAAGATCGACAAATCGGCCACCGTGCATTCGGTCGAAGACCTCGCCAGCCTGGACGCCGCCGTGGAAGCCCTCAGCTGACTCAGCAAAGGGCAAAAAAAGTCCCATTCTGGGCAAAAAAGGTGTTGCGCGCGGGCGGTCCGGCTCCTAGCGTCCGCGCCACCCGAACGGGATGGAGCGGTAGCTCAGTTGGTTAGAGCGCCAGCCTGTCACGTTGGAGGTCGCGGGTTCGAGCCCCGTCCGCTCCGCCATCCCCGATTCGGAAACCAGCCCCACCGCCCGGTGGGGCTTTTTCATGGTCGCTGCGCTCCCGTCATGGGCCATTGGTCATGAGTCATGGGCGCTGACGCAGTAAGGACGCTCCATTCATACATCAACCAGAAGGCTCCCGCCCGCTCGGGGACATGCAATTCTTTGGCGAAGCCAAAGTTGCGTGTCCCCATCGAGTGGCCTTTCCGCTTTGCAGCATCTAAATTTTCCAGCATTTTCTCACCCATGCCCACCATCGCCATCGTTGGACGACCCAATGTCGGGAAATCCGCGCTCTTCAATCGCCTTGCCGGGCGAAAGATCGCGATTGTTCACGACCAGCCTGGCGTGACCCGCGACCGCATTGCCGCGGCCTCCAAGGGCTTGGCGGTCCCCTGCCAGCTGATCGACACCGGTGGCATCGGCAGCCACATCGATGACGGCTTCGACGAACAGGTCACCATGGAAGCCGACATCGCGATGGAAACCGCCGACCTCATCCTGTTCGTGGTCGACGCCCATGACGGCCTCACCCCCACCGATGAGGCCATTGCCCAGAAGCTGCGCAAGGCCACCCCTCCGGTGTTGCTGGTGCTCAACAAGGTCGATGATGCCAAGCACGAGTCCGCCTTCTCAGACTTCTCCCGCCTGGGCTTCAAGAACAGCGTCCACGTCTCCGCCGAGCACGGCCGCAACTTCCGCCAGCTCTGCGAGAGCATCAACCAGGTGGTCAATCCCCTCGCCCGCGAGGTGGAGGAGATCATGGAGGAGGCCGGGGAAGTCGGCATCAAGCTGGCCATCGTCGGCAAGCCCAATGCCGGCAAGTCCTCGCTGGTCAATGCCATCCTCAAGGACGAGCGCACCATCGTGTCCGACATCGCCGGCACCACCCGCGATGCCGTTGACCTGCCCTATCGCTACAAGGACGAGAACTTCACCCTGATCGACACCGCCGGCCTCCGCCCCCGGGCCAAGCGCGACAACTCGGTGGAGGTTTTCTCCGCCATGCGCACCGAAAAGGCCATCCGCCGCGCCGACCTCTGCGTGCTGGTGGTCGATCTCGCCGCCGGAATCAGTGCGATGGACCGCAAGATCGCCCAGGTCATCCTCAAGGAAAAGAAGCCCTGCCTGATTGTCCTCAACAAGTTCGACCTCTTCCATCCGGACGCCGGCCGCAAGGCGCGCCTGGAGGAAGCCGGAGAGCAGGTCCGCCGCGAACTCTTCTTCCTCGCCTACGCCCCCTTCGTCGCCTGCTCTGCCAAGACCGGCGGGGCGGTGCAGCACGTCCTCAAGGAGGTTCTCAAGATCCGTGACGGCGCGCAGAAGATTCCCGGCACGGGCGCACTCAATCGCACGCTCCAGCAGGCCATCACGGAAAATCCACCCCCCATTGACAACCGCGCAAAGCGCCGTCTCAAGCTGTATTACGCGACCTGTGCGACCAATGAGAAATACAGTATCGTCCCCGCACCCACGATTGTGTTATTCGTCAACGACAAGAAATTGATGTCCTCCAGCTACGAGTCCTATCTATCCAACCGCTATCGGGCCGCCCATCCGGCACCGGGCATCCCCGTGGTGTTTTCGGTGCGATCGCGCGCGCGACGCGAATGGCGCCCCAGCAAGAAACCGCAAGGCCACTGATTGTCATGTTCCCCAGATTGCTCATTATCACCCTCTTTCTCCTGCCCTGCCTCTGCCAGGCGGAAATCCGCTTGTGGAAAAATGCGGACGCCAGCCGCTCCTTCCGCGGCGAATTCATCAAGCGGGAGGGCGACAAGGTCACGGTCCGGGTGGTCAACAACGGCAGCGTGGTGACCATTCCGCTCGAAGTCCTGCACCAGGACGACATCGCATGGCTCGATAAGCAGGCTGCCGGTGGCGGCGGAGCTGGCGGTGGTGGCGGCGCCGAACAGCCACCCGAAATTGCCACCGGTTGCTTCTACGACACGCTGGCCTTTGGCGACGATCGGGCCACCGTCATCAAGAAGCTCAAGGCCAGCAAGCGCTTCCACTCCGAGCTCAACGAAACCTATTTCAACCGCGTCGGACTCAACGGCACCTTCGAGACCACCCCCGGCAATGAGTTCTTCGGCATGAAGGCCGCAATCTACTACGAGTGGGATGAAAACAACGGTCTCAAGAACCTCAGCCTCTACGGACATGAAACTGCCCCCGCCGAGGCCAAGACCGCCCTCATCCCCAGGTGGAACCAGATGATCCGCGACATCACCCGGTATTTTGGCGAGCCCAAGAGTTCTTCTCCCAAGCCCATGTATGCCGGCCTCGGTGAGGGTGAAATCACCTTCTCCCACGTCTGGCCCATGAAAACCGGCGGCACCCTTCTCATGGGTGTGGGCAAACAGGATGACAAGCTGATGATCATCGCACGCTTCAGCCGTGAGCAGCACTGAGCGCAGTGGGCCATGAACCAGCCGGACCTGTTTGATTCCCCCGACGCGGAGCCTGCCGACTCCCCTGCTGATCGGCTGCGCCAACTGCGCGAGCAGATCCGCCACCACGACGAGCTCTACTACAACCGCGCCGAGCCCGAGATTTCGGACGCCGACTACGACAAGCTCTACCGCGAACTCGAGGATCTGGAAGCCAAGCATCCCGAGTTGCAGGATCCCAACTCCCCCACCCAACGCGTCGGTGGCGATCCCATCGAAGGCTTCGAGCAGGTCGAGCACGCCCTGCCCATGCTCTCCATCGATGACGTCTTCGAGCTCAAGGACAGCGACGATCCTGCGACCGAGTTGAAGGCCTTCTACAAGCGGCTCTGCAAGAACCTCGGCAGCGAGGCAGTCGAAGTCAGCGTCGAACCCAAGATCGACGGCGTCGCCGTCAGCCTGCTCTACCGCGATGGTGTGCTCGACTACGCCGCCACCCGTGGCGATGGCACCACAGGCGACAACATCACCCACAACGTGCGCACCATCCGCAGCGTGCCCCTCGAACTTGCAGGCAAAGCACCGTCCCTGCTGGAAGTCCGCGGCGAGATCTACATGCCCAACGAGGGCTTTGCCGCGATGAACACCGAGCGCGACGAGGCCGGCCTGCCCGCCTTCGCCAATCCACGCAACGCCACCGCCGGCACCCTCAAGCAACTCGATCCCAAAATTGCCGCCAGCCGCCCACTGGCCTTCCTCGCCCACGGATTCGGCGCCTACGAGGGCCCCGACCTCAAGGACGGCAAGGCCTTCCACGACTTGCTCGAGAAACTGGGCCTGCCCACCAACGAACCCCTGATCCTTGCCAAGAATCTCGACGAGCTTCTCGCCGCCGTGGAGCGCATCGACCGGCAACGCCACGATCTCGGCTACGGCACCGATGGTGCGGTGATCAAGGTGCTCGACCTGGCGTTGCGCGAGCAACTCGGCAGCACCTCGCGTGCGCCGCGCTGGGCCGCCGCCTACAAGTTTTTGCCCGAGCAGCAGGAAACCAAGCTCAAGGCCATCACCATCCAGGTCGGACGCACCGGCGTGCTGACCCCAGTGGCCGAACTCGAGCCCGTTCTCATTTCAGGCAGCACGGTGTCGCGGGCCACACTGCACAACCAGGACGAGATCGACCGCAAGGAGATCCACATCGGCGCAAGAGTGCTGGTTGAAAAGGCCGGGGAAATCATTCCCGCCATCGTCAAGGTCACCGAAGCCGCGAAGGGAGCGAAAACCTTTTCCATCGTCGACCACGTCGGGGGCAAGTGCCCCTCCTGCGGTGGCCCCATCGCGCAGGAAGAGGGACTGGTCGCTTGGCGCTGCACCAACTTCGAATGTCCCGCCCAGGCCGTCACCCGCATTTCCCACTTCGCCTCGCGCAAGGCACTCGACATCGACGGCATTGGCGAAACCGTGGCCGAGGCCCTGGTGCGTCGCGATCTCTGCAGCTCCCCGCTTGACCTCTATGAACTCGAAGAGGGGCAGCTGGCCGAGCTCAACCTCGGCACCGATGACGCTCCGCGCCGATTTGGCGAAAAAAATGCCGCCAAGGTCATCTCGGCTCTTGAGGAATCCAAAACGCAGCCGCTCCACCGCTGGCTCTTTGCCATGGGCATCCGCCAACTCGGCGAATCCGCTGCCAAGGAGCTCTCGCGCCTGCACCGGGACCTCAGGGAGCTGGCGGATTCCGACCTGCTCCCAAAGATCGCCGAACGCGGCACCAAGGATGCCTGGATCAAGAGTCATCCAGTCAATCCCAAGAAAGAGACCATCTCCAAGGAGGAAAGCGAACGCCGCAAGAAACTCGCCGCCGAATACAAACCCAGGGTCAAGGAACTCAGCGAACAGCTTGAGCCCTACCAGGTCAGCCCCGAACTCGGCGGGGTCACCGCGCAGAGCACCCTCGAGTTTCTCGAGTCGGAGGCCGGCGAGCAGGTGCTGGAGCGACTCGACAAACTCGGCATCAATCCGAAGTCCGAAAATCACCTGCCCAAACCCGCGCAGGCCGACAGCTCCGACATGCCCTTGACCGGCAAGACCTTTGTCATCACCGGCACCCTCAGTGAGGAGCGTGGCGTGTTCAAGGAGCGCATCGAGGCCAAGGGCGGCAAGGTCAGCGGTTCGGTCTCCAGGAACACCGACTACCTGCTGGCCGGCGAAGGCGGTGGCTCCAAGCGCGACAAGGCAGAGAAACTGGGGGTTGAAATCATCGACGAAGAGGCGCTCGGCGAGTTGATGAGCTGAAGCCTCCGGCCCCTTGCCCAAAGGCTTCTTCCTTGCCGCTCGGGAGGTCGGCAGGCATCCTAGGCGCGTGCCTGAGGAACTGGAACGTGACTGGATGGAGGAAGTAGTCAGGGCATTGGAACACTCCGATGCCTCCGCCCTGCTTGCGGCTGCCGAAAGCATCCACTACGCCGACCTCGCCCACCTCTACCAGGAGCTTGATGACGAGAAACGCAATTTCCTGCTGAAAACCATCGGCCCGGAAATGGCCACCGACATGGTCGCCGAGCTGCCTGACACTCTGATCGAGGAGGCGCTCAACCACTTCAAGCCCGCCCAACTCAAGGTTCTGTTGGGCAACCTGTCGGACGATGACCGGGTCGACGTGTTCCAAGATGTCGACGAGGAGACCCAGGGCCGATACTTCGGGCTGCTGGGCGCACAAGACAAGGAGCTCACCCGCAATCTTCTCAAATACGAAGAGGACACCGCCGGCGGACGGATGACCACCAAGGTCGGCCGCCTGACCGCCGACATGACCGTCAAGCAGGCCATCACCGCACTGCAACGCGATCGCGAGGACACCGAGACCCTGGCCCGCATCTTCGTGGTCGACAAGGACGGTCGCCTGGTCGGCAAGATCCGACTGCGCGAACTGGCCTTCAACACCTGGGACACTCCGATCAGCGACCTGATGGAGGAGTGCGATGAACACATTCTCGCCAGCGCCGACCAGGAGGAAGCGGCCCGCCTCCTCGCCCGTTACGATTTGGTCGTGCTGCCGGTCGTGGACGAGTTCCATCATCTGCTCGGCGTCATCACCTACGATGATGCGCTCGAAATCATGCAGGAGGAGTCCACCGAGGACATCGAGAAGCTCGCCGGCATCGGTGGTGAGCAATCCGAAATCTCCTACGTCAACACCAGCGCCACCCTGCACTTCCGCCGCCGGGTGATCTGGCTGGTGGGTCTGGCCTTCGTCTCCATCGCTTCGGGCTATGTGATGTATCAATTCGGCGACACCCTGAAGCAGGCTTTCATTCTCTCGCTCTTCCTGCCGATGGTGGTCGCTGCAGGCGGCAACTCCGGCGGCCAAGCCGCGACCATGGTCATTCGCGCCATGGCCTTGGGTGAGATCAGCACCGGCCACGCCCTGCGCATCGCCTGGAAGGAGGCCCGCACCGGCATCCTGCTCGGCCTCTCATTGGGGCTGGCGATCTCGGCTTTCATCGCCCTGCTGTTACCCGTCATCCAGCAGGACACCGGTGGCAGCTTCAGCTACCAGCAACTGGCCATGGCCGTGGCCGTTGCACTGACCATTCAGGTGCTCTCCGCAACCGTGATGGGCGCCATGCTGCCCCTCGCCGCCCGGGCCATCAAACTCGACCCGGCGGTGGTCTCCTCCCCCTCCCTGTCATCCATGGTCGATGTTTCCGGCATGCTGATCTACTTCAGCGTGGCAAGTGCCTTGTTGAGTTTGTAGGGGGCTTCAGGAAAAAAGGGAATTTCCCGGCCTCAGATGGGACACGCAACTTCGTTGGCAGGGGACATACAAAGCTTGGAGCGAGCAACGAGCCCAAGTTTGTGTGTCCCCACCACTGGCCTGATCGGATTGTTTTCTTGATCGCACCTACAACCGCAGTCATACCCATCCCGCCCTCAGGCAACCGGAGAGGTGGCAGAGTGGTCGAATGCGCCGGTCTTGAAAACCGGAGAGCCGCAAGGTTCCGTGGGTTCGAATCCCACCCTCTCCGCCATCACCCCATCCCTGCTCGCAGGGGTGGGGTGATGGCGTTATGGGGTGGGTGCCAAACTCTTTGAGCTCCGCTCAAGGGTTTGAACGACC
>JAWVYP010000109.1:0-8913 GCA_033722655.1 Akkermansiaceae bacterium
TCCCCCCCCACCGCCCCTTCCGCTTGTCCTCTATCCCCCTCGCCCCCCCCCTCCCCCGCGTGCCCCCTCCCCCCCCTCCGCCTTTCCCGCCGCACAACGCCCCCCCCCACTCCAAAAGGCACAAGACCGCCTGATCGCAGAATGCTCTAGCCCGGAAATTTCATGAAACCTCGGTCTGCGGCTTGTCCCTCCCGATATTGCCTACGTTCTCCTTGAAAACGCAGTTGGACAGAGTGTCAACTCAGCCCTGACTGCGTTTTCAGCGTCGGCCTTGGCAAGATCGAGAATTCCTGCGCCTCGCCCACGAGAATCATGAAATATCCGAGCTAGGCTACTTTGCCGCCTTTGCCATCGCCTGGAGGCGCTTTCGCATTTCATCCAACTGATCTGCATAAGCCGGATTTTCAACCAGGCTTTGCTGCTCCAGGGGGTCCACAGTCAGGTCGTAAAGCTCTTCGAACTCCCATTGCGGCCACCAGATGTATTTGAGGGTCTTGGTGACCACGGCCTCGGAGTAGGGGATTCGATGCTTGCTGGTGATGGTGGGGTGCTCGTAGAAGAACTGCTGGCGCCAATCGGCCTTGCCGTTGTCCAGATAGAGAGGGGAGAGGTCCTTGCCCTGCACTCCCTCGGGAATGTCGAGACCCAGGGCCTTGAGGATGGTGGGTGCGAGATCGACATTGAGCGCGAATTGGTCGTTTTTCTGGCCGCGCTGACCCTTGGGAATGCGGGGATCGAAGACGATCAGCGGCACGCGGATGCTCTCCTCGTAGGGATACCACTTGTCGGCGAGCATGCGATCGCCGTGGAAATATCCGTTGTCCCCAAGGAAGAAGATCAGGGTGTTTTCAAGCTCTCCTTCCTTGCGCAGGCGCTCGACGAGCTTGCCGCAGACCTCGTCCACCTCGGTGCAGAGGCGGTAGTAGTTTTTCATCATGCGCTGGAACTCGACCTCGGTGTCGAAGCGCCAGTGGTAGCGGACGCGTCCCTCGTTGCGCTCGTCCTGCAGGAAGTGGGGCAGCTTGCTGAGGGCTTGTTCGCTGCGGAGTGGCGGATTGGGGATGGTGATGTCCCGATACAGCTCGAAACTCTTCTTTTGCGGCAGGAACTGGTAGGGGTGGCCGTCCTCGGCGTGGGGGGCGAAGAAGTTCAGGTTGAGTAGGAAGGGCTTGTCCTTGGGCCGCTGGTCGAGGAAGTCCATGGTATCCTCGAGGTTCTTGTGGGTGACATGGACGAACCTGCCGGTGTAGTTCTCCGGGTCGAGGTTGCCATGCGGCTCGGCGGGCATCCAGTGGCGGCCGGAGTAGCTGCGACCAAAGTCGAAGTGTTTGGCCGGGAACTTGCCACAATGCCACTTGCCGACGTGGCCGGTGTGGTAGCCGGCTTTGCGCAGGATGCCGGGATAGGTGTCCTCCCAGGGCGTCTTGAACATTCCGAATCCCGTGTTGCCATGGCGTGACATCCACTGGCCGGTCATGACCGAGGCGCGACTGACCCCGCAGATGGAGGTGGTCACACAGGCGTGTGTGAAGTGGACGCCATCGGATGCCAGCTTGTCGAGATGCGGAGTCTGGACGATGGGGTTGCCGGCCGCGCCCAGGGTGTCGTAACGCCAGTCGTCGGCCAGGATGACCACGACGTTCATGGGTTTGTCTTTGGAAAAGACGGGCGCCGCGAACATGGAGAGGGCCGCGAGGCAGAGAGTGAGGGTCTTGGACATGTCAGTTGTTCGTTGTCAGTTGTCAGCACGAGGCACGAGCCCGCAGGGTTACGGCTTCCACCAATCATTGAGCTTTGCGCTCAGCTTGGCAACGCGCTCAGGCTCTGCAGCGGCGAGGTCCTTCTTTTCCCAAGGATCCAAGGCGAGATTGTAGAGCTCCGTCCTGTTGCCCTCGGTGAAGGTGATGAGTTTCCAGTCGCCCTCGATGATGAAGCGGCCATCGAGGCTGCCGTGGGGAAATTCCTCCTTGTCCATATTGTGGGCCCAGTCCTCGCCGTAGATGGTGTCGCGGGCGGCGATGGCCTTGTGGTCGAGCAGGTCGAGGCCGTGGAGATTGTCCGGCATGGAGCAGCCGGTCAGCTTGGAAATCGTGGGCCACATGTCGAGGTTGGTGGCGAGCTTGCGCCTGTCCATGCGGGGCTCGATCTGGCCCTTCCAGGACAGCATGATGGGAGTGCGGATGCCGCCCTCATACATGGTCTGCTTGGAGCGGTTGTCGTAGCGCTGCGGGGTGTCGGGCTTTTGGATCCAGCCGTTGTCGGTGGTGTAGATGACGACGGTGTTTTCGAGCTCGCCGATTTCCTTGAGGTGGTCGAGCAGCTCGCCGATGGCGCGGTCGTGCCATTCGCAGTTGGCCCAATAGCGGGCGATGGCCGGGGTGGGGGCGAGCTTGAGGTACTTGTCGAGCAGGTCCTTGGGCGGATTGTGCGGGGTGTGGGGAAGGAAGACGCCATACCAGATGAACCAGGGCTGGTCGCCGGCCTCCTCGATGAAGTCGTAGATGGGTTTTTGTCCCTCTCTGCCGATCTTGAGGCCGACGTCGCCGTGGCGGCCGCCCCGCTCGGGATCGCCGTGGGTCATGCCGTGGGTGAAGCCACTGTCCTTGACGGGGTGGCCCTCCCACCACTTGCCGGTCTGCAGGGTGAGATAGCCGTGCTCCTTGAGGGCGCGCATGATGTTGGGGTGCTCATTGAATTCCGCGATGAGCTTCTGGTTGAGCTTGGGGCGGTGGGACCGCTGCTTCTTCTTACTTTCCAGGCCCCAGGTCGGGTCGTTGCCGGTGATGCCGTGCTCGTGGGGGTAGAGGCCGGTGACGATGGTCGCCAGGGAGGGGCGGCAGAGCGGCACGGGGGTGTAGCCGCGGGTAAAGGTGAGGGACTCGGCGGCGAGTTGGTCGATGACCGGGGTGTCGATGTGCTCATGGCCCATGAAACCGTAGTCTTCCCAGGCCTGGTCGTCGGAGAGCAGAAAGAGGATGTTTGGCTTTTGGGGCTTCTCCGCGAACAGCGGGAGCGCCAGGGCGGCCAAAATGCAGAAAAATCGCATGGCAAGGATACAGGGGGCTGGAGGAATGGCTTTCAAGCACCGAGTCCCGCGGAGACCGAAACTGCCACTTGAATCTTGCGAAGGTGCCCGCCAAGCTCCCGCCGTGATTCCCAACGTCCTCGCTGAACGCTACGCCTCCGCCGCCATTGCCGATATCTGGTCCGCTGAAGGACGCATCATCCTCGAGCGCGAATTCTGGATCGCGGTGATGAAGGCCCAGAAGGATCTGGGGCTGGAGATTCCGCAGGAAGCCATCGATGCTTATGAAACGGCCAAGGGCCAAGTGGATGTGGATTCCATCATGGAGCGCGAGAGGGTCACCCGCCACGACGTCAAGGCGCGCATCGAGGAGTTCAACGGCCTCGCTGGCCACGAACACATCCACAAGGGCATGACCTCGCGCGACCTCACCGAGAACGTCGAGCAATTGCAGGTCTATCGCTCGCTGCTGGTGGTGCGCAACAAGGCGGTTGCGGCCCTCGCCCGCATGAGCAAGCACTCCCAGGAGTGGAAGGATCTGGTGATCACCGCGCGCACCCACAACGTGGCGGCGCAGCCCACCACCCTGGGCAAGCGGATTTCCATGTTTGGCGAGGAACTGCTCACTAGCCTGAGGTCGCTCGAAAACCTCATTGAAACCTACGCGGTGCGCGGCCTCAAGGGCGCCGTCGGCACCCAGATGGACCAGCTTTCCCTCTTTGATGGCGATGCCACCAAGGTCGGGGAGCTTGAAAAGCGCATCGTCGAACATCTCGGCATGCCGGCGATCTGGACCAATGTCGGCCAGGTCTACCCGCGCTCGCTTGATTTGCGAACCGTGTCCGTGCTGACCGATCTCTGCTCGGGCCCGTCCTCCTTCTGCCGCACCCTGCGCCTGATGGCCGGCCACGAAACTGCCAGTGAGGGCTTTGCGCCCGGACAAACCGGCTCCAGCGCCATGCCGCACAAGATGAACTCCCGCTCCTGCGAGCGGGTCAACGGCCTCCACGTCATTCTCAAGGGCCATCTGGCCATGGCGGCCGGCCTGGCTGGGGACCAATGGAACGAGGGTGATGTGTCCTGCTCGGTGGTGCGCCGGGTGATGCTGCCCGATGCCTTCTTTGCCATCGACGGCATGTTCGAGACCTACCTCACCATTCTCGACCAGATGGACGCCTACGAGGCGGTGATCGCCAAGGAAACCGCCCACTACCTGCCCTTCCTGATGACCACCACCATCATGATGGAAGCGGTGAAAGCCGGTGTCGGCCGCGAGACCGCCCACAAGGCGATCAAGGAACACGCGGTGGCCACCGTCAACGACCTGCGCAATGGCAAGATCGAGCGCAACGACCTCATCGACCGCCTGGAAGCCGATGAGCGCCTCGGACTCGATCGGAGCATGCTGGAGGGCATCATCGAGCGCGGTGACCAGGCGCACGGCGCCGCCAAGGCGCAGATTGAATCCTTCGTCGGCGAAGTGGCCAGCCTGGCCAAGGCCCATCCGGATGCCGCGGCTTATCAGCCGGGAGCGATCCTCTGAATCATTTCAATTCAATCCCGCTCTTCGGCCAGACCCACTTGGCGACCTTGCCGTCCTTGATGTAGGCCTTGGCTTCCAGCTCTCGGGAGCCGAAGAGGGTTTGGGTCGTGTAGATGACCGTGCCGGTCTGGTAGCCGACGCCATCGACCACTTCAGGTTGGCCCGCAGTCCAGTTGGTGACCTGGTCGGCAGTGAACTCCTTGAGACCTCCACCCTGGATGTGGCTTTTCATGATGGAGACGATCTCGGTGGCGGGGAGTGGGCCGGGTGGTGGTGCCGACGGTGTGGCGGGAGCACTCGGGCTTGTCGGCGTGGACGGGAATGCCGGCGTGGCCGGGGTTGCCGGCGTGGCCGGAGTTGCGGGCGTGGCCGGGGTGTTCGGTACCGTTGGGCTTGGCGTTGGAACCGGATTGGTGGGGGTGTGACTCGGGGTCACCGCAACCGGAGCGCTCGGCGGAACCGGATTGGTGGGGCTGGGTGTTGCCGGCGCCGGTGTCACTGGAGTGGGAAGCGGCGCGGGAGTTGGGTTGCTGGGCGTGGCCGGCTCGGTGGTGATCACGGGCACGCCGATACGGATCAGCTGTTTCACGAGGTCGGTGTTGTCGACCGGCATGGTGATGGGGATGTCCATGTCGGTGGGCGAGACGACGACCTTGTCGCCTTCCAGACGCAGTGCCTTGACGGGGTCGCCTGCTTCCAGGCGGATCTCCAGGCCGGCCTCCTTGAGTTCGACGGTGCGTTGGATGATGACCAGGGCGGGCAACTGGTCCTGGGTCACCCGGCTGAGGTCAATCCTGGCATTTCCCAGCGAAACCACATTTGTGTCGTCTTCGGGTTTTTCCTCAACGGTCTCTTCGGCTTCCTTGATCTCCAAAAGGGGACGTACGGCAGGCCCGACCAGATACCCTAGGATCCAGGCGAAGGCGATGATGCAGGCAGCAAGAGCAGGTTTCATGGGGACTGTTGTAATGGGTTGGCGTGAAGGTGGGCAAGCGCCTTGGCGTAACTGGCGTTGGCGAGGAAGTGCTTGAGCTTGGGGTCCAGCTCGTCGGGGTGTTGGGCGGGCCAGTCGCTGATGGCGATGGAGACCTCCTTGAGGGCCGCGAGGTGGGATTCGGGATCCCGGTCGCGCCAGGCGTGGTCGGCGATCACCGATTCTCTGCGCTGGAGCAAATCAATCAAGGCATCCTTGGAGGACATGACCCATCCAAGCACAGCCGGTTGGACTTGGCCAACCGTGATTTTGGGTCGATCTTTCGTCAATAGCTCCCTAGTTAGTGGGCGTGCCCCAGCCCAACAACGTCCGAGAAGTCCTGCAATACGTCCCTCAATTCAGAGGACGGACCTTTCTCGTGCTGGTGGAGGCGGGTCTGCTGCCCGAGCCGGCGGTGGCGGAAACCCTGCTGGACCTCGCCGTTCTCGAAAACCTCGGCGTCAAGCTGGTGCTCGGTGTGCTCGGTGGAGATCTCAAGGATCTCTATGACTGGACGCTGGAGTGCGAGATCAAGGCGGCCCGGGTTTCCCACGGAATCCACCAGCCTGAGGCCGTCGATGAAGCCCGCAGCATCCTCAAACGCGGCCAGTCGGTGGTGATCGACGCCTCATCCAGTTCGCCGCTGGGCAACCCTGTGGTCGAATTTGGCAAGGCGCTCGGGGTGTCCAAGATCATCGCATTGCTCGAACAGGCCATTCTCATTGACGGCCAACCGGCCCACGCCATCCGCGCCTCCGAGGCGGCAGGAATGGTCGAGCGCAGTGACCCGGACGGCGCCGAACTGCTGCTTGCGGCTGCCAGGGCCTGTGACTCCGGAATCCCGCGGGTTCACGTGCTCAACGGGCGCCAGCAGGGCGTGCTGGTCGATGAGCTCTTCAGCAACGAGGGCGTGGGCACCATGATCCACGCCGACAGCTATCGGGAGATCCGTCCGCTGCGCGAGGAGGACATTCCCGAATTGCTCGGCATGATCGGGCGATCCGTGCGCCGCACCAAGCTCGTCGAGCGCACCTACGAGGACATTGAGTCCAGTCTCAAGGACTTCCACGTGATGACCATTGACGATCACGTCGTCGGTTGCGTGGCGCTGCATCCCTATCCCGGGGAGGGCTGCGCCGAGGTCGCCTGTCTCTACATCAAGCAGGCCCATGAGGGATTGGGCTACGGCATGGAGTTGGTTCGCTACGCCGAGCAGATCGCCAGAGAAGCCGGCATTCCGCGAGTGTTTGCCCTGAGCAACCGGGCTGCGGATTTCTTCACCAGAAAGCTCGGCTACCAACAGTCCACAGTGGAAGTCCTACCCAAATTGCGCCGCCAACAGTATGAGGCGAGTGGGAGGGATTCCTTGGTCTTTTCCAAGGGCCTTTCTTAGGCGGTTAGGCCTGGGGCCTCACTTCTTGGTGGAGAGCTGTTTGAGGTAGGCCATCAGGTCCCGAATTTCCTCCTTTTTGAGGATCTGGCCCATGGGGGGCATGGTGGACATGGCGGTGGTCATGGACTTGATCTCGCTGCGCTTGTATTCGACGCGCTCCCCGCTGGCCGGGTCCTTGAGGGCGACGATGTCCTTGCCGTCTTCGAGCAAGAGTCCGGCGACGATGCTGCCGTCCTTCCTGGTGACGGACACCATGCCGTAGCCGGGTGAGACGCGCGCGCCTGGAAGCACAAGAGACTCGAGCAGGTATTCCATCTCGTAGGGCTTCTCGGTGGTGCCGAGATTGGGACCGGCCACGCCACCGTCGCGGCCCTTCTCAGCAATGTGGCAGCGCTGGCATTGGGCGGCACCATGGCGGTAGAAGACCCGCTTGCCTCGATTTGCGTCGCCGCCAGCCAGGGTGACCTGGAAGGGGGCGAGGGGATCGCTGGCATCGAGACTTTGCTGGTAGGCCTTGAGGGCTGCCTTGATCTCGGGCTCCTTGCGCTTCTTGGCGGCCTGGATGATGTCGAGGCGGATGCCCAGGGGCTGTTGCGAGAGCTCGCTGAGGGAGGTGTGAATGATTCTGGCGGCTTCCTTGTGCTCCATGTCGGCGAGCACTTCCATGGTGAATTGGCCGTCGTAGACCTTCTTCTCG
Organism: Akkermansiaceae bacterium; assembly: GCA_033722655.1. Classification (GTDB taxonomy): domain Bacteria; phylum Verrucomicrobiota; class Verrucomicrobiia; order Verrucomicrobiales; family Akkermansiaceae; genus Luteolibacter. The sequence continues at coordinate 7,632 of JAWVYP010000109.1, forward strand.
GCAAGCAGGCGGCGGGCATGTTTTAGCGCGTCTTCGGGTGCGGCCTTGGAGAGCTCCTGAAGGCTGGCTTTGCGGATCTCAGGATCTTCTGAGCTGACCGTGGTGTTGAGCATTTCAACCAGGTTCGGGTCGTTCTTTTTGACCAGGGTCTTGAGGGTGGCCATGCGCACCTTGCGCAGGTTGGCATCATTGAGGAATTGCTCGCGCTGGGTTTCAGGGCTGGGGGCAACATCGAAGTGGTTGCCGGTGATCAGGGCTTCAGCGAGGACTTCGCCATCCGAGTTCTGGAACAGGCGCACCAAGCCTTCCTTGATGGCGGTTTTGTGATCCTCGAGGCTGCGATCGCCACTGATGGGGCGGATCTTGCCGGTGGTGTGATCGCCCTTGGGCGGGTCCTCCCAGCGGCGCAGCTGGAACAGGCTTTCGACGCGGGTGTCTTGGGGCAGTTCGGTGTTTTCGGCGAATTCCATCAGCTTGAGCGCTCCCTTGGGATCGCCCACACGGAAAATGGCGTTGATGATGCGGTAATCGATGGTCTGGCCGAACTTGCCGAGCAGGTCACTGCGTTCGGCCAGGGCGGCGCGCGCGCCCTCGATGTAATTGTCGTTGATGGCCTGGATGGTTTCGACCACCAGTTCGGGATTCTCGTCCCCGAGGAAGTGGGCAATCATCGGGTTGCGCAGGTGGCGCAGCGCGATGATGAGGCCGAGGCGGACTTCCGCGGCGGGGTGATTCTTGAACTTCATCAGGTCCTCTGCCGTGCCGCTTTTTTCAGCGATCAGGCGCAGGCCGTGAATGGCGCCGTGGCGGAGGTAGGGATCGCCGGCCGCGTTGGCCTCAAGCACCTGGATGAGTTTGGGGACGTCCTCGCCCTGGCCCAGCTTGCCGACGGCGATGGCGGCCAGCATGCGGACATTGAGATTTTCGTCGGTGAGCAACTTGAGTAGCACGTCCCGACCGTTGGCGGCCTTGGCGTCTCCGAGCGCTTGGGCGGCCTGGCTGCGGATGCGCCAGTGGGAGTCCGAGCTGAGTTGAATGAGCATGCTGACGGCTTGCGCGTCCTTGTGCAGACGGGCGAGCTGGCCGAGTCCCCAGAGGCCGTGCAGGCGGGTGACCAGCGGGTTGGCAGGGTCGGTGGCGGCGATCAGGTGGCTGCGGTTGGTCGGTTTCCTGGCGAGCTCGAACTGGGCGCGCTGGCGCACGCGCAGGTCCTGGTGGTGGAGCAGCTTGGCGAGTTCCTCGGGAGCGCGCTGGGAGAAGCCCTCGGCAAAGAGCGATTTCA
>JAWVYP010000110.1:0-8878 GCA_033722655.1 Akkermansiaceae bacterium
CACTCGGCGAATTGTGAGACGGGCTCGGCCTTGAGATCGGCGCGATGCAATCCCTTTTCCGAATACTCCTTGCGGAAGTCAGCGAGGTCCATGGCCCCAGACTAGACCACCTTGCGCCCGGTGCAAGGCCGGCCCACTCAAAGCTGGAAGCAGGACCGGGCGTTGTTGGCCGTCAGTTCGGCCAGTTCCTTTGTGTCCATGTCGAGACGCTCGGCGAGGGCTTCAGCGATGGTGGGAAGGTTGGCGGGGTGGTTGTGGCCGTCCTCCAGGGAATGGCGGATGAAAGCCTCGGGTGGAGCCATGTCGGGGGCATCGCTTTCCACCAGGATGCGATCCTTGGGCAGCTTGCGAAACACCTCGACCACCTCCGACTTGCGCTCCTGCAGGAAGTAACCGGAGAAGGAAAAATAAGCGCCCAAAGGCAGCAACTGCTCGGCAAACTCGATGGAGCCGCCGTAGGAGTGCATCAGGAAGGGGGCCGTGGGCTTGTTGTCCTCCAGTTCCTCGTAAAGCGCTCCCCAGGCCTTGAGACAGTGGATGCTCATGGTCTTTTCCAGCTCCCTGGCCATTTCAAGCTGGGCGCGAAAGATCGGCCGCTGCGTTTCGAGCTCGGGTGAGTCGACCCAACTGTCCAAGCCGATCTCGCCCAGCGAGGCTTCGGGATGGGTGGCAAGGAAATCGCGCAGGTCCTCCTTCCAGCCCTCTCTCACCCGATCCGCCTTCCAGGGATGCACGCCGTAGGCCGGTCGCAATTCGGGTGCTTCCTCCTCGCCCATGCCCCAGGCGATGAGCGCGTGCACATCGCGCCAGTCCTCCGGCTCGACGGCGTTGACGACGGCCTGCTCCACCCCGGCCAACTTCATCGCGCGGGCCGCCTTGCGGGAGTCCCCCAGGCGGGAATCCTGCAGATGCAAGTGGGCATCGAACCAAGTCGCACTCATTCCATCTCTTCCACTCGCAGGGCCTTGTCGCCATGTTGCGCAAGGCGACATTCAGCGATTTCGATTTCCAAGAGGCGATCCTCAACCACATCGAAGACCTTCAACAACTCATCCCTGGTGAACTCCTTGCCGGATACTTCGGATTCCAGATGAATCAGGAAACTCGAGGTCTTCTTGCTCTCCAGCGAACCCGTCTCGTCGGCCACCAGCCCCACGTCGGGGACCTCGTCACAAGCTACCAGCATCGCTGCCACAAGGCCGCCCATCATCATGTTCCAAAGCTTGCCAATCACGCCACCAAACTCGGCCACCGCCCCGTGGCCTAGCAAGCCCGAACTCAGCGCAGGCCCCGCGGCTTGGGCTTGTTGGGGCGATCGAAGGTCAGCTCGGTGATGGAGAGGCGGCGACCAGTCTTCGGGTCATGGGTCGAGACCTGCATCTTTTCCAGTGTCCAGGTGTCCTTGTCGATGCGCATCACGTCCTCGACTTGGAACTCCTTGATGAGGGTGCCATCCTCGTTGTAGCCGCGGATGCGCATGAAGGCGCCAAACTTGACATGGGCCCAGACCTCCACGGTCTCGTAGCGGCCCTCCGCCCCTTCGGGCTTCTGGATGCGTAGGCGGTAACACTCCTGACCGGAAACCTCCTCGATGCCAAGCAGCTCGGGATTGGGCCAGTAGAGGAAGCGCAGCGCAAGATCCTCGTAGGTCAGGTCCGTGCTGGCGATGGGTTCAACCAGCCTTTTCTTGTCAAAGAAAAAGGTCTTGCCGTCCTTGATGGTGCGCAACTTGAAGTCCTCCTCTCCCAGGCGCATGTGGAAGATTTGCCAGGGCTGCTTGTTTTCGGAAAACTGGAACTGGATGTCCTCGCCCTTGAGGAAAAGGGCCACCGGAACGCGCTTGCGTCCCTGCCTCAGCTGACCTTCGAGCCCCTCGTCGAGCTTGGCCAGTACAGCGCCAAGGCGGGCGCGCTCCATGATCCGTTCCGGATCGGGTTGAGCCTCCTCCTGCGCGAGTGCGCTTGCCATGCCCAAGGCCACCAGGGGGGCCATCCAGAACGTGTGCTTCATGATGCTACAATGACTCATCTGGGAACTTGGACAAGCGTGGCCCTGGATCCATTCAAAATTTTGCGCATCCGAACCCATTTTTTAAAAACCTGCTTGATGAAGTCAGCGCGGCTGAATTGGATGGGAGAGTCCGGTCATTGGAACTCGACACTTCTTTCTTCAAAAATGAGCCTCCGCAAGCAACTCAACGAGATCCTGCCCAACCTGCTTCCGGGCAATCCTGCGGACGCCATCAAGGGCACCGAGTTGATCCGTCTCGCCCGCATGCAGCTCAACGGCACCTACTCGGACGCCTCGCTGCGCTACCACTTTTCCATCATGTCCTGCGATCCGGGCTCGCCCATCGCCAAGGTCGAGAAGGGACAGGGCTACTACCGCCGCAGCGCTTCGCTGCCTGCCCTCTCCGGCGCGCAGGAACTGGTGGCCCTGACCCAGGGCCGGCTCGAGGATCTCACCGAGGTCGATCAGGACCTGATCGACAACACCATGCTGCGCATCCGCAAGTTCCGCGCCGTGGTCACCCGCTACTTCGAGATCAACAGCCGCTTTCCCTTCTCCTTCCGCGAAGCCTTCGCCAAGGACGCTCCGCTGGGCAACCTCTGGAAATACCCGGAAATGGTCCTGGTGGACTGGGAAACCGGCACCTCCGGCGAGGACGACATGGCGCTGGACGACTCCATGCTGGCCTTCAAGCAGCGCCTGGGCATCCCCCCTTTCCAGCTGGTCTCGGGCCGGCTGCGCATCCAGCCCTCGCTCGAAACCTACCGCGAGGACTTCTATCAGGCGCTGGCGGTCAGCACCTGGGCCCAGGGCGGGGAGTTGATCTACGCCTCCCCCATCGAGGACGAGGCCCTGGCCAAGGGACTGCGCCGGCTAGCCGCCACCCACGGCATTGGCGTGACCTCCTTTGGCCTCACTCCCGAAGACCTCGACGAGCTGCCCCGCCCCGCCAACATCCTCAACGCCCACCCGCGCGAAACCGAGGCCATCATGGGCCGGCTCAAGATTGACCGCCTGGCCGCTCCCCGCTGCCGCAGCCACCTCGATTGGAGCGAACTCGCTTCGCTGCGTAGCGAATCGGAAGAAGCCGACAAGCTGATCCAATGGCTGCAGCGCTGCATCTCTGAGAAACGGGCGCAGCAATTCAAAGAGGGGTGAGCGCTGTGGATGGAGCGCTGCGCGCTCGGAAATTGGGGGGAGTGAACTTGCTGGGTGATCTGAGTGCTGCTGAACTGTCGGGGTGAATGAGATTTTTGAGAGGATTGCCATCGTCGGCGCCGGGGCCATCGGGCTCTACTATGGCGGAAGGCTTGCCGCTGCGGGAGAGGACCTGCATTTTCTGGTGCGCTCGGATTACGAGGGGCTGTCGCAGCGCGGGCTGAAGTGTGAGAGCGTTCACGGCGATTTTGAGCTGCCCGATCCCCAGCTCTACCGCAACAGCGCGGAGATCGGCCCGGTGGATCTGGTGATCGTCACTTGGAAGGCCACCGCCAATGAACATCTCGCGCAAGTGCTGCCCCCACTACTCCACGATCAGACCCGGGTGCTGACCCTGCAAAACGGCCTGGGCAACTGCGAGGCCATTGCCGCCATCATCGGCCCCGAGCGAGTGCTGGGCGGTCTCTGCTTTGTCTGCATCAACCGCATGGAGGCCGGCCGCATCGTTCACTCCGGCGGCGGCAAGGTCAGCATCGGCAGTTGGCATCCGCAGTCCGCCAGCCACGCCCAGACAGTCACCGCATTGATGCGCGCTGCCGGCATCAAGGCCCACCATGTCGATCGCCTCGAGCAGGCGCAGTGGGAGAAGCTGATCTGGAACATCCCCTTCAATGGCCTGTCGGTCGCGGAAGGTGGCGTGACCACCGATGTGCTGCTGGCTGATCCCGCAAGGGTGGACGAAATCCGCGCCCTGATGATGGAGGTCATCGCCACCGCCAATGCACTCGGCCTCGAACTCGACGAAGCGCTGGCGGAGGACAACATCGAGCGCACCCGGCCCATGGGCGCCTATCGGACCTCGAGCATGATCGACTTTGTCGAGGGCCGCGAAGTCGAGTTGGGTCCCATTTGGGAGGAGCCGATCAGACGCGCGCGTGAGATTGGAGTGCCCATGCCCGGCGTCGAAGCCCTGTTTGACCTGATCCGCGCGCAACTGGCGATGCGTCAGGACTAATCCGGCGCCAACTCGACGATGCGGCACCATTGCGGCAGCCGCCGCCGCGATAGCGGCCCCTAGGGCAATCGCTCCAGCGATTGAGACATGACCTGGGACTTTTGACCTTGGACAGGCCGCGGATGCGGCCAAATCACTGGCCTAGCAACGCTTTCTGTGCGGCTAGCGCCGCGTCAAAAGTCAAAGGTCCGAAAGTCGGTCCAGAATCGCTGGTGCGATTGATTTTTCAGTAAGAGCCTGCAATTCCAATCAACTCCACGATCCGGCAGCGGCCGTCTATCACCGTGAAGCGGACGTCGTGACCACAGAGCAGGGCGCCAAACACCCGGCCTTCATCACCCGTCTGCACGGCCGGACGCGGATCGAGCGCCAAAGCCTCCATGATCAGGGATTGCGCCCGCTGCGGCAGGGCCTCAAACGCAGCCCGGGCTTCATCCTCAACGCTCACCTCCAAGCGTGAAATCTCCTCACTGGCATAGCCGGCCCGAGCGTCCGGCAAGGCCTCGGCATAGGGCAGGTAGGGCTTGATGTCATAAATGGGTGTGCCATCGAGCAGGTCGAGCCCCCCCACCTTCAGCACGGGGCCGCCCTCGCCTCCCCTCTCCACGGCCTCCAGCCTGACCAGTGAGAGCCCCAATCCATTGGGGCGGTAAGTCGAGCGACTGGCAAAGACGCCCACCCGCTGTTCACCGCCCAGTCGCGGCGGGCGCACGGTGGGCTTCCAACCCTGGCCCACCGTCTGGTGAAAGCCGAAGACCAGCCATAGGTGGGAGAAACCCTCGATGCCGCGCAGGCAGTCGCCATTGCGGAATGCTGGCTCGAAATGCACTTCCCCCCAAGCGCTCGGACAGAGCCCGGGCTGGCGCGGCACCGCAAACTTGCTACCGAAGCAGGAGTGGACGTGGGCGATGGGTTCGATCTGCATGGACCCGTGCAGCGTACGCAAAACAGCCGCGGGAGCAATCCTCCTGCGGCTGATTGGAGAGGATCCGATGGATCCGGATTTACTCACCCAAGACCTTGAAGTGGAAGCTGCTGCGCAGCATGCCTTCTTCGCGGCGGACGTGGATGTTCATTGAATCCAGTTCGGAGCACGCATCGATGATGGTTTCGACGGGCTCGAGATCCTCGGCCGAGAATGGAAGTTCCTGTTCGTTCTCGGCCATCATCTTGACCATTTCCTTGGCATAGCGGCGAAGCAGTTCGAGATCCGCCTCAAGGATGAATCCCTGAGTGGTCTCGCCACCCACGACGGCCTTGCCGATCAGGTCGATGGCCTGGAGCTGGGAGGAGGAAATCGCAAACCATTCGTCAGTGAGGGTGACGGAAGGCAGGAAGTCCTCGTTGAGGAAGGGCAGCGGGAAGAACCAGGAAGTGTTGCCGTCCTTGTCCGAACTCATGGGCTTCTGCATGGGGATGTCCGTTTCGAGGATCTCGCTGATGCTGCCAGCCATGGAGGTCATGCTGGAGTTCATCTTTTGCCAGGCACTCGCAAGCTTTTCGCGGTCATCGATCGGGGCCACCCAGGAAAGACGTGGCACCCTGGCGGCATCGACGATGGCCTGGGGCACACCCGGAACGGCCGGCATGGAGCCCTTGAGGTCCACCACCAGCGCGCGCTCCTGGCCGAGGCCTCCATTGAACCCGTTGCTGAAGCCCTCCCAGAAGACCAGCAGGTCGGAGCGGAATTTCGTATCGAAGAGCTGCAGGTACTGCCGGAACTCCACCATGTCCGAATCCTCGATGGGCAGGTCAGCCACCTTCATGGCGCCGGCGTAGGCGGTCTCGAAGAGGGCCTCGAGGTATTCGCGCATCCTGGTGTCATACTCCACATCACTGGTGAAGTTGGCGAAGAGCATCACGTCCTGGTCGGCACCGAGGGGAGCGAGCTGGTTCTTGGCATCCCAATTGATGAATCCGGAATCCCAACCGCCATAGGACTCGATGTGGAGACCATTCTCGAGGTAGGCCACCGTGCCACCACCATGGGTGGTCGCCATGGCCTGCAGGGCGTTCGCCCGCTCCTCGACCATCAGCAGCAGGGCGTCGAGGTTGCGGGTATCACCCAGCTTGTCGGTCGAGGCCAGGCCGTCGCGGAGGCCGGACGCCAGGTCATTGAGACCGCGGTTGGCATGCTCCATGACCGACTGCAGCCCTTTCCCATCGCCGTAGAAGACGGCGAGCAGGTCCTTGTCGGCGTATTCGTCGCAGAAAGTGAGCGCCTGGCCACCGGCGAGGCTGCTCTCCACGCTGTCGGCAAATACCAGATCATCCATGGAGGAGCCGATAAAGATCACGATGTAGTCGTCGTAGATCCCGTTGGCGAAACAGAGATTCTTCTCGGAGACGGCCTTGATCAGTCGATCTGCCGTGGCCGAGGTCATGATTTCCTCCATCCCGCTGCGGTCTTCGGCCATCATTTCGGAAATCTTGGCGCCATTGATGCGGTAACCCATGAAGGAGGAGTCACCGCGCTCTGCGGTCACCGGTTCCACCATTTCGCCGAAGATGGACATAAACTGGAAGGCACCCGTGATCTGCTGGTTGGCCACCTCGCGGTTCTCGTCGGAGACCTTGAATGCAATGTAGAGGGGCGGCATGTCGGTCTTCTCGAAGAGGCCGATGCCGGATTTCTCGTCGTTGAGCAGCTTGACGAGGAATTCCTCGCTGAAGGTATCGAAAGGATCGACGTACTCGCCGTCTTCATCCTCCTCCATCATCGCCGCCAGCATCTGGACGATTGCCGACATCTGGTAGTAGTTGGAGCGGTTGTTGAGAACCAACAGATTGCTGAGCTGCTCGCTGGTGCCCCCGCCCACGGCCAGGGTGAACTCTTCGCCGAAGAACATGGCCGGACCCGGCTCCGCCATTTCATCCGCGGCCTCCTCACCGATATCGGCCGCAATTTCGTCCTCACCGATATCGGACGTAATTTCGCCCTCGGGCATGCCCGACATCTCGGCGATTGCGCGCCAGACCTTGCTGCGCATGATGCGCTGGGTCACCTCGCTGCCATTGTGCACGCTGATCAGGTATTCCGTATCCTGCGGAAGATGCTTGGCGAAACCCACCATCTCGGCCCGCTGGGCAGCATCCAGGGAAGCCTTGGGAAGCGGGCCGGGATCGGTGACCTTGACCGTTTGCTTGGAAATACCCTGGGGATCCTTCTGAGCTGTGTTCTGACCTGTATCCTTTTCCTTGCAGCCAATGACCCCAAGGGCCAGAGCGGGAACCAACAACCAATGTAAGCGCGTTTTCATCATCGCGACCCCTAACGGAGTGACCGGGAGCCCGCAAGCCGTAAGGCCGAAGATGGAAAATTTATATCGCGTTGTAATCCGCGGGCCCCAGCGGACAAGAGGCCCAGATTTTGCCTTGCAGCACTGGACGCCTTGTCTAGTCTGCGAGGATACCAAACCGCAACCACAGACACCCGATCCCATGATTCGCCTCATTTTGCTCTCCATCGCCGCCCTTTTCCTTGCCGCCTCCTGCTGCCCCGCACCCAAGGGTCCCGGAGTCCCGGTCTATGTGGCACCCTCCAAGTAACAGGATGCCCTGAAAATTTCGGCTGATTCGCATCACCGCACGATTTATCCATTCCATCAACCCATCCATATCATGACCCGCATCCTGTCCCTGTTGGCCCTTCCCATGCTTGCCACCTTCATCGCCTCCTGCGGATGCCCGCAAGGCGTCCAGCCACCCCCGCTCCCCAAGGAGCCGAAATTCAAGGAACTGCCGGCTGCCGGAGGTGTCGCTGAGGAAGTTCCGGTCACCGCCACCAAATAACGGGTCCGGCACTGCCGACCCTCCTCCAATCCATCTACAAAGCGCCCTGCCACCGCAGGGCGCTTTTTTTCGTGGCGTTGACAAGCAGGCGGCTCCAAGGCAGGTTTCCCGCCCCCCGGGACGGCTGACGATGATCTGTCTCCGCCACCACCAACTTCATGCCAATCACCATGGGAAAGAGTCTGTTTCAAAAAGTATGGGATGCCCACAGCGTCGGAACCCTCGCCGATGGCCGCACCCAGTTGTTCATCGGCACCCACCTCATCCACGAGGTCACCTCGCCCCAGGCCTTCGGCATGCTGCGCGAACTCGGGCTCGGCGTGAAATTCCCCAAGCGCACCTTCGCCACCGTCGACCACATCGTGCCGACCATCAACCAGGACGCCCCGCAGGACCCCCTGGCCGGCGAGATGATGGATGCCCTGCAGAAGAACGCCGACGAATTCGGCATCACCTATTTCGACCTCGCCTCCGGCAAGCAGGGCATCGTCCACGTCGTCGGCCCCGAGCAGGGCATCACCCAGCCCGGCACCACCATTGCCTGCGGCGACTCCCACACCGCCACCCACGGTGCCTTCGGTGCCATCGCCTTCGGCATCGGCACCACCCAGGTGCGCGACGTGCTCGCCACCCAGACCATGGCCCTCGCCCCGGTCAAGGTGCGGCGCATCGAGGTCAACGGCGACCTCCAGCCCGGCGTCTACGCCAAGGACGTGATCCTGCACATCATCCGCCAACTCGGTGCCAAGGGCGGCATCGGCTACGCCTACGAGTATGCCGGTGACGTCTTCGAACGCATGTCCATGGAGGAGCGCATGACCGTCTGCAACATGTCGATTGAGGGAGGGGCCCGCTGCGGCTACGTCAACCCCGACGCCAAGACCGTCGCCTACCTCAAGGGCC
>JAWVYP010000111.1:0-8862 GCA_033722655.1 Akkermansiaceae bacterium
CCCGCTCGCTGCGGCGGGTGCGCGGATTGTAGATGGTGTCGCCCTTGCGGACGATGCCCGAATACACGCGGAAGAACACCAGCTTACCGACAAACTTGTCGGCCCAGAGTTTGAAGGCCAGGGCGGTGAACTTGCCGTTGTCGGTAGTCGGAACCTCGATCTTCTCCTCCTCGTTGTCGGGATGCATGCCGACGGCGGGCAGGACGTCGAGCGGGCTGGGAAGGTAGTCGATGACGGCATCCAGCAGGTATTGGACGCCCTTGTTCTTGAAGGCGGAGCCACCGGCCACCGGCACCAGCTTGTTGGCGATGGTCGCCCGGCGAATGCCTTGCTTGAGGTCTTCAAGGCTGAACTCCTCGGCGAGGAACTTCTCGGCGAACTCGTCATCGACATCGGCAACGGCGTTGACCAGCTGCTCATAGGCCTCGGCGGCCTGTTCCTTGAGCTCACCGTCGAGATCCTTGATGTCGTAAGTGGAACCGAAGACATCGTCGTCGGAGTAGTAGATGGCCTTCTGGTTGACCACGTCAATCTGACCCTTGAGGTTTTCCTCGGAACCGATCGGGATGAGAATGCGCACGGCGTTGGCACCGAGCTTTTCGCGGACCTCAGTCACGACATTGTCGAAGTCGGCGCCCGTGCGGTCCATCTTGTTGACGAAGATGATGCGCGGCACCTTGTATTTAGTGGCCTGGCGCCAGACGGTCTCGGTCTGGGGCTGGACGCCGGCAACGCCGCAGAACACCACGATGGTGCCATCGAGAACCCGCAGCGAGCGCTCCACCTCGGCGGTGAAGTCGACGTGGCCGGGGGTGTCAATGATGTTGATGCGGTGTTTGACGTCGGGAGCGAGCTTGAAGACATCCTCCTCCTGATGCTGCCACCATTCAGCCGTAACCGCGGCGGAAGTGATGGTGATGCCGCGCTCACGCTCTTGGCTCATCCAGTCGGTGGTGGCGGCACCGTCGTGCACCTCACCGATCTTGTGGATCATCCCGGTGTAGAACAGGATGCGCTCCGTGAGGGTCGTCTTGCCCGCGTCAATGTGCGCCGCAATCCCGATATTTCGGGTGCGCTCGAGCACGTACTGACGATCTGGACTGTTTGGATTCACGGAGTAGGAATGAGAAAGCCCACCGTTTAAGGCAGGCATGGTGTGGCGGCGTTAGAATCTAAAGTGGGCGAAGGCGCGGTTGGCCTGGGCCATCTTGTGGACGTCGTCGCGCTTGCGGACGGCAGCACCCTGGTTGTTGGCGGCGTCCTTGATTTCATTGGCGAGGGCGACGTGCATGGGGGTGCCGCGGCGGCTCCGGGCGTAGGAGACCAGCCAGCGCATTGCCAGCGACTCGGAACGCTCGGGAGCGACTTCGAGAGGCACCTGATAGGTGGCACCACCGACACGGCGGCTCTTGACCTCGACGCGGGGCTTGGCGTTCTCAATGGCACGGGTGATCACCTCGAGGGGATCGACCGTGTCGGTGCCTTCATTAGCGCGATCGATGGCGGCGTAGACAATACGCTGGGCCAGAGAGCGCTTGCCGTCGTTCATCACCTTGCTGATGAGGTGACCGACGAGAGGGCTGTCGTAACGGGGATCGCGGCGATCCGGCTTTTCGTATACTCGCTTGCGGCGTGGCATGATGAATCAGTGGTTGGAATTGGGAGAATGAAAAATTACTTCGGGCGCTTGGTTCCATACTTGGAACGGCCTTGGCGGCGCTTGTCGACGCCGAGGGTGTCGAGCGAACCACGAACAATGTGGTAGCGAACGCCTGGAAGGTCCTTCACCCGGCCACCGCGCACGAGCACGATGGAGTGTTCTTGAAGGTTGTGACCTTCGCCGCCGATGTAGGCGATGACTTCGTAACCGTTGGTAAGACGCACCTTGGCCACCTTGCGGAGAGCCGAGTTCGGCTTCTTGGGCGTGCGGGTCATCACCTGGAGGCAGACTCCGCGGCGCTGGGGACAGTTCACAAGGGCTGGAGACTTCGTCTTCTCGGTAGGAGTCTTACGTCCCTTGCGAACGAGCTGGTTGATGGTCGGCATGGTTTCCTGCGTGGTTCTGGTTTGTCATTGGGGCAAACCGGAGCGCTCACGAGGAAACCTCGTAAAGCCTGTTCTCCGGAGCTGACCCGATAAAGTGGTTGATAGAGTGCTACTTGCAGTAATTCAGGCAGCAGCAGTCCCCATTTGCGGGGGCGGCGAAGATAGGAGTCGAATCGGTCGTGACAAGCCCTATTTTGCGATTTTTGAAGAATTTTTCGGCCAAATGCCGCGAATTGAGCACAATATTTGAAAAACCCCGGAAAACCAGGCTTTTGCGGCACGATCCCGGCTCCAGTAAGGGCCAGCGAGCTGGTTGGGGCCTTTCATGTCAACATTTGGCCCCTGTCGGCGCGTTCCAAGGGTTGACGCCGGGCCGCGGTCGACTACACGTATCCGCCGCCATGCAAGCCAACACCGATCCCACACAGGACCGAGACGACGATCGCCCGGAAACGGAAGCCGATCTCGATGCTGCCCACTCTCCCGAAGAGCAATCCGATGAAACGGAGACCCAGGAGGAAAACACCGGGCAATCCGCTGAGGAGCCCACCAGCCCCGAGAAGGAGGCCGCCAAATGGAAGGAAGTGTCGCTGCGCACCGCTGCCGAGATGGACAATCTGCGCAAACGCACGGCCCGCGAACGCGAGGATGCCGTCCGCTACGCCAATGCCCGCCTGCTTGAGGAGTTGCTTCCCGTCATCGACAATTTCGAAATGGGCATGCAAGCCGCCTCCGAGGACACCTCCTCGATGATTTACATTGGCATGGACATGGTCCGCAAGCAGCTGGGCGAGTTCCTCAGCGCCCAGGGCGTGAAGGAAGTGCCCACTGACGGCCTGTTTGACCCCAATCTCCACGATGCGGTGGCCCAGGAGCCCTGCGACAAGGGCGAGGAAGGCCGCATTCTCAAGGTCAACCGCCGCGGCTACATGCTCAAGGACCGCCTGCTCCGGCCCGCCAGCGTGGTCGTCTCCCGCCTTCCAGAGAATGAGGACGGGGACAAGGACGGAGAACCAGCCCCTGACAAAGAGAATTCCTGACCATGTCCGACAAACGCGACTATTACGAGGTGCTGGGGGTCAATCGCGACGCCGATGCCGCCACCATCAAGAAGGCCTACCGCAAACTTGCGGTCAAATACCACCCGGACAAGAACCCGGGTGACAAGGAGGCCGAGGACAAGTTCAAGGAACTCGGCGAGGCCTACGAGGCCTTGAGCGATCCCGACAAGCGCGCTGCCTACGACCGCTACGGCCATTCGGCCTTCACCGGTCCCGGTGCTGGGGGTGCCGGTGGCGGCTTCCACGACCCAATGGATATTTTCTCCCAAATCTTCGGCGGCTCCTTTGGGGGCGGCGGCTTCGAGGAATTCTTTGGGGGCGGCGGTGGCCGGCGCAAGGGCTCGGGCAAGCAGCGCGGCAGCGACCTGCGCTACGATCTGGAAATCTCGCTCGAAGAAGCGGCCAAGGGCGTGGAGAAGGAACTCGAGATCGAGCGCCAAATGCCATGCGAGAGCTGCAAGGCCAGCGGCAGCAAGGGCTCAGGCGGAGTCAAGACCTGCTCCACCTGCGGCGGCCACGGCGTGGTGGCCCGCCAGGCCGGCATCTTCGTCCAGCAGTCCACCTGCCCGGATTGCCGCGGCGCCGGCGAGACGGTTTCCGACCCCTGCAGCGACTGCAGGGGCGAAGGCCGGGTCGAACGTGAGAGCCGCATCAAGATTAGGATTCCTGCCGGTGTGGACACCGGCACGCGGTTGCGCTCCTCGGGCAATGGCGATGCCGGCGTGCGCGGCGGCACCTCTGGCGACCTCTACGTCTTCCTCCACGTGGCCGAACACGACATATTCGAGCGCGAGGGCTCCGACCTGCATTGCGAAGTCCCCCTCCCCTTTGCCGTGGCAGCCCTCGGTGGCGAGCTCAAGGTTCCAACCCTCGACGGCCGGTCCTCCATCAAGATTCCCAAGGGCACCCAGGGCGGCACCACCTTCCGCCTGCGTGACAAGGGCATGCCGAGCCTCGGCAACAGCAGCCGCAAGGGCGACCTCCACGTCAGCGTGCAGGTCGAGGTTCCGACCAAGCTCAACAGCCAGCAGGAGGACAAACTGCGTGAGTTCGCCGAAACACTCGGAGAAAAAAATTCGCCCATGCGCGAGGGTTTTGTCGACAAAGCCAAGCGCTTCTTCGACCTGTGAGCGGCGATCACCCCGGCTCGATCCAGCTCAGCAGGCCGATCTCCATCACGCCGACCAGAAAATAGTAGATGGTCGCACCGCCGATGGCTCGATGTGGCTTGTCCACCCACAGCCCCGATGCCCCCTCCAATCGGAAACGGCGCGCAATCGAATCCGTAATTCCGAATTCCGGAAAGGGCACGAAGACGGTGGCAAACACGACGGCAAGATACACCATCGAAGCGTATAGTGAATGCATGGTAATGAGTTCGGCCTTTTCCTCAGACACGCCAATGACGATGGCCACGAAACGTCCCCCGATCAGCCACAGGAACGAATTGAGGATCTGGCGACTTTTGAATGCCCACGAAATCGCTGCTGCAAAAATCCCGTAAAACAAAATCAGCCCCAAGAGCACCAGCAGGCGGACTCCCATGTGGGAAGTTTCTGCCATGGCTGAACCGATGAAAACTCCGGCATGCAGCAGGATGAATTCCATGATGAAAATGCCCATGCCACGGTTGACCCATGCACCTTCTTCCATGGCCATCGGGTCACGCCAGACTTTAGCCAGGTGCACGGACATGACAAAACAGGGAATGGCGAAACAGATTGCCATCACCACCTGAAGCAATGGATCCATGGACCCGATTTGCAACAATGAGGCAGTATTGACAAGCCGGGGCATCCTCCAGCATTCCACGCACAACGCACTCTCGACTCGGCAGCTCTACGCCTGTAATTGATGGACATGCACCGCTTCCTCCTGCCACCCGAGCAATGGTCTGATGCCGTGCTGACCGGCGATGAGGCCAAGCACCTCGCTCAAGTCCTGCGCATCAAAAGTGGCGCGGAAATCACCGTATTTGATGGCGAAGGCCGTAGAGCCCCTGCCGTGGTCGGGGAGGCCAGCCGCAAGGAGGTCCACCTTAGAATCGGCGAATCCATTCATATCCCTCCTCCCTTTCCCTCCATCACGCTTTTGCAGGCCATCCCCAAAGGCAAGAACATGGAACTTATTGTGCAGAAGGCAGTGGAGCTTGGAGTGGCGCATATCCAACCGCTCATCACCCGCAACACAGTGGTCCAACCCGGTGAAGGCAAGGCGGACAAATGGCGACGCATCGCATTGGAAGCCTGCAAGCAATGCGGCCAAGACAACTTGCCCGACATTTCCGACCCGCTCGAGTTTGACGCCTGGCTTGAGTCATCCAGGGATCATGGCGATCTCGCCGTCATTGCCAGCCTCGCCGAGGGAGCCCTGCCCCTGCCTCAGGTCCTGCAATCGAATCCCAAGGCCACTTCCTGCAGTCTGCTCATCGGACCCGAGGGCGACTTCACACCACAGGAGACCGCAGCCGCCATCGACACCGGTTTTCGCCCAGCCACTCTCGGCGGCATCGTGCTGCGGGTGGAGACCGCCACCCTCTATGGCCTTTCCGCCCTGCGTTACGAGTTCTCCCGGTAGGCCGAATTCAAGCGCAGGCGACCAGGGTCCTGATCAAGCCCAACTCCCCCTCCGACTCCAGTATGTCCTGGCACCAGTGCTCATAATACTCGTGCAGCTCTTGGTGCTCCTCCGGCTTGCACCCGGCATTCGGATGTCTTTCGACCATCACGGTGGTGACCCACTCCACCAGCATCACCCGGGTCCAATCCTTTCTTGATTGATGGACAGTTTCATACGCCCGGCCCTGGTTCTCGGGAAAACTCGGGTGGTGGAAGGTGCCATCGCGGGGATTTCTCCAGACGGCATCTCCCCCGCCCAAACAGTGGGCCTGTTCATACACGAGTTTCGACACCAGCTCTACCGACTCGCAGAATTCTGCATCGTGCACTTCCAACCCATCGCACGCATCGCTGTAACTCATCGCGGTCATGTCGACCAGAGTGGATAGATGCTCTTCTGGCAGCCCGATTTGGACTATGGGTCCCGACTTTTCTCTGTTGCTCGCCCCTTTGGCCGCAGCGTTCCGATTGAATTCCATGATCTAACCTTTCTTGCAATCGGGGGGATGTCAGGGGGATACGGCATCCGTCTGGACGCCATCTAACCGTAGCCAAATTCGTGCCAATCCCATCATTTTGTCGATTTGACAGCAGATGCCCATATTCGATCCGGACCACTCTGCACCGCATGCCTCCAAACCCCCGAAACGAAGCAAGGCGACGCTCGTTCGAGCGTCGCCTTGCTTGAATGCGAATTCGAAATGCTTCGCTTGATGCAGGGATGAGCCTTATGGACTTGCTTCCCCTAGCCCGAATATTTCATGAAACCTCGGTCGACGGCTTGTCCTTCTCGATGTTGCCTGCGTTTTCAGCGTCGGCCTTGGCAACATCGAGAATTCCTGCGCCTCGACCATGAGAATCATGAAAGATCCGGGCCAGCTGTCTACTTGCCTTTGGCCTCATTGAGGCTGGCCGTGACTTTCTCCTCAAGCTCGGCATAGAGCGCCTCGTCGGCCTTGATCGCCTCCTTGGCGGCATCGCGGCCCTGGGCCAGCTGATTGCCGTTGTAGGAGAACCAGGAACCGCGCTTCTGGATGAGGTCCATCTCGAGTGCGAGGTCGAGCAACGAACCGGTGGAGGAAATGCCTTCGTTGTAGACGATCTCGAACTCAGCCTCGGTGAAAGGCGGCGCCACCTTGTTCTTGACCACCTTGATCTTGGTCCGGTTACCGGTGACGGTACCGTCGGTGGACTTGATCTGGCCGATGCGGCGGATGTCCACGCGAACCGATGCGAAGAATTTGAGAGCACGACCACCAGGGGTGGTTTCGGGACTGCCGAACATCACGCCGATCTTCTCGCGGATCTGGTTGGTGAAGATGCAGACGGTCTTGGCCTTGGATATGAGTGAGGTGAGCTTGCGCATCGCGGCACTCATCAGGCGGGCCTGGGCGCCGACGGTCGAATCACCGATCTCACCATCGAGTTCCTGCTTGGTGACCAGCGCGGCGACCGAATCGAGCACGATCACATCAATGGCATTCGAGCGCACCAGGGCTTCGCAGATTTGCAGAGCCTCCTCACCGGAAGAGGGCTGGGAGATGAGCAGGTCGTCGAGGTTCACGCCGAGCTTGCGGGCGTAGCTGGGATCCAGCGCGTGTTCGACGTCGATGAAGGCGGCGAGGCCGCCCCTCTTCTGGGCCTGGGCGATGGCGGTGAGGGTCAGCGTGGTCTTACCCGAGGATTCCGGGCCGTAGACTTCCACAATACGGCCGCGGGGAAATCCTCCGACACCCAGTGCGCGGTCAATCAGCAGGTTGCCGGTAGGAATGACGTCGACGTTGACGCATTGGTCGTCTCCAAGGCGCATGATGGCGGATTCGCCGAATTCCTTTTGGATCTGGGAAATGGCCAGATCGAGGTTGCGATTGCGGGCGTCCTTTTCTTTGTCGGTCTTCTCAGAGGATTTCATGGGTGCTTTGGTGGAGGTCTTGGAGGACGTGGTGGACGTGGTGGATTTCGAGCTAGAGGCAGATTTTGAAGGGGTTTCGGCAGTAGTGGCGTTGGCAGACATGGAATGAGTGTTGAGGTTGTTGAGGCAGAAAATTGATCATCTGAACAGCATTCACAAGCATAAAATGCTGTTCGCTCGAACAAACTTCAGCCCAGCCATCCAACTTCCTCATTTTCAAGACCCCCGGCGGGCGGCAATGAAGGAGCGGATGCAAACGATCAGGAACACCAGGCAGACCGTCCCAAGGAAGAGTTGGCTATAGGCAGCCAGTCCCGGCTCGCTCATCACTTTGCGCACTCCCATGCCCAAACCACCGAGCACACCCAGCAATCCAAACAAGGCAGCCACGTGCATGGCGTGCTTGCGGGCAGTCTCCTTGATGGCGATGGCCCCGCAGATCACCAGCGGCAGACCAAAGACCACAGGAATAAAGGCGGTGAGACTTTTGCTTTCGGAGATGAAATAGCTGACAACGGACCAGATGATGATCAGGGAACCGGAGATGATGGCGGTGCGAACGGCGGCGGTCATGATGAGGTGGTGGTCGGTGGTTTGATTGACTGAGCGCACCCTGCCATCAAATTCACAAACAGCAACCCACTTTCAAATCGAGGTGAGGTAAGCGCAGAGGCTGTGGGGCCCAGCTCGGGTATTTCATGAAGTAAGCAAAAAGAATCGCGCGTTTCTGGAACTCGCTAGTTTTGAGTTAACCACAAATCAAAACCGATTCCACCGTGCGATGACAAATTGTAAGTCGACCCAACTGGATTTTGCAGTTGCAAGGGCCGAAAAGTTCAGGCGGATTAGGTGGTGGGGGGGAAGCAACTTTCGCTGCGCGAAAGAATTGCATGTCCCCGGGTGTTGGTCGCGGATTGGCCATTGCGGCATTTTGCATAGGGCCCCGATGGGCCGATTTGGCATCTGCCCGGTGCTACCGTCCGCTCGTACCGCCCGCTCGGGGACATACAAAGCTTGGGGGAGGAACGAGCCCAAGTTTGTGTGTCCCCATCACCGGCCAAATAGCGTTCAATCTGACCTAGTGACTATTACGCCCGCAAATTCCTGCGAACTAACCACTGACATTCAGTCGGTTACAAATCTCCACTATTTGTCTGTCCCCCTACACAGTAAAACATCTTCCGCTTTCCCATCTTTCAGAACGGCATCCAGCTGTTCGACAAAC
>JAWVYP010000112.1:0-8784 GCA_033722655.1 Akkermansiaceae bacterium
GCGACCGTGAAAATTGGCGCCCTCAAGCAAGTGGGGCATCCAATGGCGGTCGTCTTCCCACATGCGCTCGTAGGGGATGGCGTCCAGCTTGGTCCAGAGGGGAACGGCCTCGTCGGTTTCGGTGGGTGTGCCCTCGAAGCCTTCGGCGCGGTAGACATGGCAGCGGATGTTGGGCACGTGTGACATCACGAACCACAGCTCGCCGAGCTTGCGGGGCTCATGGGGGGTTACGCAGAGCTCTTCCTGGGTTTCGCGGATGACGGCCTCAAGCGGGGTTTCACCCGGATCGATCTTGCCTCCCGGGCCGTTGACCTTGCCGGCACCCAGACCGCGTTTTTTCTCAATCAGCAGGACCTCATCCCCGCGCATGATGAACATCAGGGTGGCGTGAATGCCGTAATCCCACCGGTCCCAGTCGTAGACAGACTCGATGTCTCCGTCCTTGCTCATGCCTGGGCGTAGGCTTCGACCGAATCACAGGTGCAGACCAGGTTGCGGTCGCCGTGCACGTTGTCGATGCGCCCAACGGCCGGCCAGAACTTGTGCTGG
The DNA here is from genome assembly GCA_033722655.1 of Akkermansiaceae bacterium. Classification (GTDB taxonomy): domain Bacteria; phylum Verrucomicrobiota; class Verrucomicrobiia; order Verrucomicrobiales; family Akkermansiaceae; genus Luteolibacter. The sequence continues at coordinate 550 of JAWVYP010000112.1, forward strand.
CGCAGCTCGGCCACCGGATAGGCAGCCTGCTCGCGGCTGTAAGGATGGGACCAGTCATCGCTCATCACGGCCGTGGCGGGATGGGGGGCGTTCTTGAGCACGTTGTCCTTGGCGTCGGCCTCGCCGCGGATGATTTCCTGGATTTCGCCGTGGATGGAAATCAGCGCATCACAGAAGCGGTCGAGTTCGGCCAGCGACTCGGATTCGGTGGGCTCGATCATCAGCGTGCCACTCACCGGCCAGCTCATGGTCGGGGCATGATAGCCGTAGTCCATCAGGCGCTTGGCGACGTCCTCGACGGTCACGCCACTTTGGTCGGAGAGCGGGCGCACATCGATGATGCATTCGTGGGCGACCAGACCCTGGTTGCCGGTGTAGAGGATGGGGTAGAAGGGGGCGAGGCGCTTGGCGATGTAGTTGGCGTTGAGGATGGCGACCTCGGTGGCCTCGCGCAGGCCCTCGGCACCCATCATGGCAATGTACATCCAGGAGATGGTGTTGATGGAAGCGCTTCCCCCTGGGGCAGCGCTGACGGCACCCTTCTGGTTTTCGAGTTCGCGGTGGCCTGGAAGGAAGGGGACCAGATGCTTGGCCACGCCAATCGGACCGACACCGGGCCCACCGCCACCATGGGGTATGCAGAAGGTCTTGTGCAGGTTGAGGTGACAGACATCGGCGCCGATCAGGCCTGGGCTGGTGAGGCCGACCTGGGCGTTCATGTTCGCACCGTCCATGTAGACCTGGCCACCGGCCTCGTGGACGATCTCGCAGATTTCGCGGATGGTTTCCTCGAACACGCCGTGGGTGGAGGGGTAGGTGACCATCAAGGAGGAGAGGTTCTCGCGGTGCTCCTCGACCCGGGCGCGGAGGTCGTCGACATCAATGTTGCCCTGGTCGTCGCATTTTACGCCAACCACCTTCATGCCGGCCATGACGGCTGAGGCCGGATTGGTGCCGTGGGCTGAGACGGGAATCAGGCAGACCTTGCGATGTTCCTCGCCATTGGCGCGGTGATAGTGGTGAATGGCCAGCAAGCCGGCGTATTCGCCCTGCGATCCAGCATTGGGCTGCAGTGAGACGGCGGCAAAATCGGTGACCTCGGCCAGCCAGTCCTCGAGCAAGCTCAGCATCTCGCGGTAGCCTTCGCTCTGGTCGGCGGGAATGAAGGGGTGCAGCGAGCCGACCTCGGGCCAACTCAGAGGCATCATCTCGGAGGTGGCGTTGAGCTTCATCGTGCAGGAGCCCAGCGCGATCATGGACTCGTTGAGGGCGAGGTCCCTGGTTTCGAGACGCTTGATGTAGCGCAGCATTTCGGTCTCCGAGTGGTAGTGATTGAAGACCTTCTGCTGCAGGAACTCGCCTTCGCGTTCGAGGGAATCGTCCCAGGCCTTGGCTTCCTCCTCGCTGCGGCTGAGAGTGGTGCCGAAGCACTTGCAGAGGCTTTCGAGATCCGACCACTCGGTGGTTTCGTCCACCGAGATGCCAAGGTGGCTGTCGTCGATGAGGCGCAGGTTGTAGCCGGCTTTGACGGCGGCCTGCTGCCATTCCTGGATCTTGTCGCCACTGACCACCAAGGTGTCGAAGTAGGCGCCGTCCTCGATCTCGAGGCCTGCCGCCTTGAGCGATTCGGCCAGCGAGCGGGTCTTGTGATGGACGGTGGAGGCAATGTGGCGGAGCCCCTCGGGTCCGTGGTAGACGGCATACATGGAGGCCATCACCGCCAGCAGCACCTGGGCGGTGCAGATGTTGGAGGTCGCCTTGTCGCGGCGGATGTGCTGCTCTCGGGTCTGCAGCGAAAGGCGGAAGGCCGGTTTGCCCTGGGAGTCCACAGAGACGCCAACCAGGCGGCCGGGTAGCTTGCGCTTGAGGGCGTCCGCGCAGGCAATGAAGCCGGCGTGGGGGCCGCCGAAGCCCATGGGCACGCCGAAGCGCTGCGAGGAGCCGACGCAGATGTCTGCCCCGAGAGCACCGGGGGAGCGGAGCAGGGTCAGGGCCAGCAGGTCGGCGCAGAGAATGGTGGTCACCTTGGCTTCGCGGGCCTTGGCGCAGAAATCGGTCAGATCGTCGACGCGGCCACGGGTGTCGGGATATTGCAGGACGGCGGCAAAGATGCCGGCATCTTCGGGAAACTCCTGGCTTTCCCAATCGCCGATGATGACCTCGATGTCGAGTGGCTCGGCGCGGGTGGCGATGATGTCCAAAGTCTGCGGATGGACCCGATCGGAGACGAAGATGGCTTTGCCCTTGGGTTTGCCGGCCAGAGCGAGGGCCATGGCCTCAGCGGCTGCGGTGCCCTCGTCGAGCAGGGAGGCATTGGCGACGTCCAGGCCGGTGAGTTCGGTGATCAGAGTCTGGAAATTGAGCAATGCTTCCAGGCGGCCCTGGGCGATTTCGGCCTGATAGGGGGTGTAGGCGGTGTACCAGCCGGGATTCTCGAGAATGTTGCGCTGGATGACGCCGGGGGTGTAGGTGCCGTAGTAGCCCTGGCCGATGAAGGACTTGAGCACCCGGTTCTTGCCCATGATGCCCTTGAGTTTGCCCAGCGCGGCGTGTTCGGAGAGGGCATCGGGGAGTTCCATGGCCTCGGGCAGGCGGATTCCCTTGGGCACGGCCTCCTGGATGAGGTCGTCGAGGGAGCCGTAGCCGATGGCCTTGAGCATGTGCTCGCGGTCCAGATTGAGGGGTCCCAGATGGCGGCTGCGGAAGTCGGTGCGTGCGGGCATGGAAGCGAAATAGGGAGAAGTGGAACGGACACTCTCCTCATAGAGAAAAACGGCCCGTGCGCAACCCTGACGGAGTCCTTTGGACAAAAAAGTTGCCCTCATGAACGAGTTTGGACAGTCAGCGTCGTATGTCTTGCTTTGGGACCTTCCAGCAAAGCCATGAAAGCCTCCAAATATGCCTCTTCCCGCCGTCGATTCTTGACCCAATCCGCCCTCTTGGCCACCGCTGGTCTCCACGGCTTGCGCGCCTGGGCGCAGAACGAGTCACCCGGGCTCTTCACCCGCATCGGCACCACCGGAGGGCCCGACAGTGCAGCCGCGCTCAAGAAGCAGGGCATCGATTTCATGACCGGCAGCACCTCGGGCTTCCTGGTGCCCGACCAGCCCGATGAGGTGTTTGAGAAGCACCTGCAAGCCCTCAAGGCCTGTCCGCTGCCCATGCTGGCCTGCAACGGCTTCATCCGGCCCAAGCACCTGCGTTGCGTCGGCGAGGAGGCCAATCATGACGAAGTGCTGGAGTGGGCTGGAACCTGCTTCCGTCGTCTCCAGCAGGCGGGTGGGAAATTCATCGTGTTTGGTAGCGGCGGCTCGCGCGCCCTGCGCAATGGCTGGACGGTCGATCAGGCCGATCCCCAGTTTGTGGCCCTGCTCAAGCGCATGGGACCACTGGCTGCAAGGCACGACATCATGGTGGTGCTCGAGCAGCTCAACACCCGCGAATGCAATTACATCAACCGCATCGAGCATTCCTCTCGCCTAGTGCGCGAAGTTGACCATCCGAATGTTCGCGTGCTTGCCGACCTCTACCACATGGCCATGGAGGGCGATACGCCCGAGGACCTGAAGAAGGCCATGGATCTGGTTGCCCAGGTCGAAATTGCCGAAAAAGAGGGCCGGGCACATCCCGGGTTTGGCGGTCAGGACTTCACGCCCTACTTCAGGGTTCTCGCCGAGGCCGGATACCACGGAGCGATCAACATCGAGGGACGGGGGAAGGTGGATCAACTCTCCAAGGCGGTGGAGACCATCAGAGCGCAGGAGGCGGTTGTCCTGTAGGGGCGCTCTATGAGCGCCCATCCCATTCACAATGGGCGGTCATAGAGACCGCCCCTACAGACATGAGAATCAGCGCTGCTGCTCCTTGTGCTTCTTGAAGATCTCCATCGTGCGCTCACGCTCCTCCTTGTGGTCCACGCAGGGCAGGGGGTAGTCGTCGGCGATGGGCTCGTCGTCCTCGGGTGGGTCGAGCAGCTGCTTGGCATCGACGTCCTTGAGCTCGGGCACCCACTGCTTGATGTATTTGCCTTCGGGGTCGTGGCGCTTGGTCTGTGACCAGGGGTTCTGGATGCGGAAGTAGGGAGCGGCATCGGCTCCGGTGCCGGCCGACCACTGCCAGCCGCCGTTGTTGTTGGCAATTTCCCCATCGATGAGATGCTGCATGAAGAAGGACTCGCCCAGCCGCCAGTCGAGGTGGAGGTCCTTGGTCAGGAACATGGCGGTGATCATGCGGGCGCGGTTGTGCATGTAGCCTGTGGCCAGCAGCTCGCGCATGCCGGCGTCGACGATGGGAAAGCCGGTGCGGCCTTCCTTCCAGCGCTCGAAGTTCTCGCCGGGTTCCTTCCAGGGCAGGCCGCGCCAGTCGGGATTGAATTCCTCTTCGAGGACTTCCGGGAAGTGGTGAAGGATGGAGATGTAGAATTCGCGCCAGGCGAGCTCCTTGATGAACTTGTGGATGCCCTTGCGACCCGCCTTGCTGGCATCCTTAGCAGCTGTGGCGGCCTCGGCATGAATGCTGCGCGCCGAGATCAAACCGAAGCGCAGATCCTGGGAGAGGCGGCTGGTGCCGTCTGCCGCAGGGATGTCCCGCTTGTCGTCATAATCCTCGACCACCGACTCCAAGGCGTGCTTGAGGCGCTTGCGGGCGGCCTTTTCGCCGGCTTCCATCAAGTCCGCGTCCGGAGAATCCAGTCCCCAGTGTTTGAGGGTGGGCAGATCTTCGGAATCGATGTCCGATGGGGTGTCGATGGACTTGGGTTTGCCTTCGGGCTCAGGCTTGTCGAGATCCAGCCAGGCCTTGCTGAATGGAGTGTAGACCCGGTAGGGATTGCCCTCCTGGGTTTCGACGGCGTTGGCGTCGTGAACGGTGACCTCGTGATGGCCGTGGGCCTCGATGCCGAGTTCGGTGCAGAGTTTCTGCAGTTTTTTCTCCTGCTCCTTGCCAAAAGGATCCGGATCCATGGAGTAGTGGACCGAACCCGCCTTGGTTTCGTGGATGAGCTTTTTCAGGCCTTCAATGGCATTGCCGTGGCGAACGATGAGGCGCCCACCGAGGGAATTGAGGTTTCCGGCAAAGGATTTGAGGCAGTCGCAGAGGAATTGCTGGCGCTTGGGTCCGGTCCAGTTGTGATCCTTCTGCCACTTGCTGGCGAAGTCGACCGGTACGACAGGGCCCTGTCGGCTGGCTGCCAACAGGGCCTGATTGTCGGTGATGCGCAGGTCCCTGCGGACCCACAGAATGGAGGGAGCTGAACTCATGCCATGATCTCGACCCGCAATCGCTGCGGGTCAACCGATCAGACGGCCTCCTTCAGCATTTTTTCTGCCTTGCGCACGGTGGTGGCGCTGAGCTTGCCGTTGACCTTGCGGGATCCTTCGACCAGCGATTTCAATTCCTTGAGGGTCTTTTCGGCGGCGGCAAGGGACTTGCGGGGGCCACCGAACTTCTTGTCAGGGAAGTAGCGGGTGAAGGTGGTGCCGGAACGGCTGAGACAGAGCCTCCAGCCTTGGAAGGCTGCATTTTCGTAAGTGAAACGTGTCAGGTTTTTCTTGGATTTCATGGGGGGGTGGATTGTTTTCGTGGGTTAGGAGGTGGTCTTATTTCTTCAAGGGGTATTTAGCTGTTTAGGTATGGTTTTAGGGGGGCTCGATGCGGATGGGGTCAGATGACCACGGAAATTGAAGGGTGGGGGGCAGGGGAGGATGACGGGGGAGATCATCTATTGGGGGCGGGGGATGGCTAAGGGAAGTTGGGGGAGAAACTTTACTAGCGAGGGGGCAGTTATAATAGCGACAAGGTAAGCACAATTGTGTCTTTCTGATAGCGGGGGATGCGTAGTTTGTCTGTATTGGCCTATTCGATTTCGAAGGGCGATTTCGAAGGGCGATTTCGAAGAGCTTCTCTATAGCATTCGCCGAGGCCTGCGATTACCGCTCCAATTCAATGCTTGGGGGATCTCGCCGGCTGAGAATGTAGAAAAAACAGCTTCTAACTACAGATTCCACAAAAAAAATGCTTTGCAAGTGGCTCTTGGCCACTTTTTATCCCCGCCCGCGGGCACCTCGTGAACCGCCGTAGGTCCTCCTCCCGGTTTCGGCCGGATCCGCCCGCAGGAGGGAAACCCGGCAACCCCAACAGACCATGTCAGAAACCAAACTCGCTCGCTTTGAGCTCCCGAATCGCCTCGTCCGTGACGAGGATACCGCCTCCGACACCTACGCCCAATTTGTGGCAGAACCCTTTGAGCGCGGCTACGGCCACACCATCGGCAACTCGCTTCGCCGTGTGCTCCTCTCCTCCATCGAGGGGGCTTCCATCACTTCCGTGCGCATTGCCGGTGTCCAACACGAATTTTCCAGCCTCCCCGGCGTGGTCGAAGATGTCACCGACATCGTCCTCAACCTCAAGAAGGTCAAGTTCGCCCACAACGACAAGGAGCCCCGCATCCTCACCATCAAGGTCGACAAGGCCGGTGAAGTGACCGCCGGTGACATCCAGGACGACAATATCTACAGCGTGGTCAACAAGGACCAGGTCATCTGCACCCTCGACAAGAAGATGAAGTTCGAATGTGAGTTCGAAGTTCGCGTCGGTCGTGGTTTCTCCACCGGTGACGAAAACAAGCGCAAGGACCAGCCCATCGGCGTCATTGCCATCGACTCCATCTTTTCGCCTGTGACCCGCGTCAAATACGCCGTGGATTCCGCCCGTGTCGGTCAAATGACCGATTTCGACAAGCTCATCCTCGAGATCTGGACCGACGGCCGCATCACCCCGCAGGACGCCCTCCTGCAATCCTCCGCCATCCTCCGTCATCACCTCGACGTCTTCGTCAACTACGACGAGAACGCCGTCGACTTCGAGGAAGCTCCTGCCGAAGCCAGCGAAGAAAACGCCGCCCTCAAGAAGCTCCTCAACATGTCGGTCAACGAGATCGAACTCTCGGTGCGTGCCGCCAACTGCCTCAACAACGCCAACATCACCACCGTGGGTCAGCTGGCGATGAAGACCGAAGCCGAAATGCTCAAGTACCGCAACTTCGGCAAGAAGTCGCTCAACGAGATCAAGGACAAGCTCGTCGAGCTGGGTCTTGGCCTCGGCATGTCCTTCGAGCCTTCGCTGCTTGCCGGTGGTCCTGCCGCCGCCAGCCGCGGACCGCGCCTTGGCGCCGAGGATGAGGCACCTGTGGGTCTTGCCGACCTGATCGCCCAGAACCTCGACGACGAGTAATCACCCCCCGCCTTTAGAAAGACAAGCATCCGATGAGACATCGAAGCAAAACTGCCAAACTCAAACGCAAGGCCTCGCACCGCAAGGCGCTGCTATCCAATCTGGCGTGCAGCCTGATCGAGCACGGCCGCATCAAGACCACCCTCGGCAAGGCCAAAGCCCTGCGTCCGGTGGCCGAGAAGCTGGTCACCCTCGCCAAGCGCGACGACCTTCACTCCCGCCGCCTGGCCACTTCCTACCTTCATCAGAAGGACATGGTGGCCAAGCTGTTCAGTGATGTGGCTCCCGCTGCCAAGGACCGCCAAGGTGGCTACTGCCGCATCACCAAGCTCGGCCCCCGCATGAGCGATTCCGCACCGATGGCCTACATCGAGTGGGTGGATCGCCCGGCCTCCGACGAAGACGAGGATGATCTCCTCGCCGAAGTTGCCGAGGAGAAGCCCGCCAAGAAAGCAGCCAAGAAGGCCGCCACCAAGGCACCTGAGAAGGAAGAAGCCGCTGAAGAACCAGCCGCTGAGGCCGAGGTCGAAGTGGAAGCCGAGGAAGCTCCCGAAGAGCCTGCCGAGGAGGCCGCTGAGGAAGAGAAGAAGGACTGAGCTCCGAATTCTCCTAAATCACTCATTACGAGCCGCTTGCGCATCATGCGCAGGCGGCTTTTTTGTGCCCGGACCGGCACGATCTCAACTACTTAAGATTTCTTAGACATTGACTTATGCTGAGTAATTTGGCATGGGCCACTTGCCATGACCGAACTCAAGATCCGCCCTCTCCCGGTCCTCGGACCTCACGAATCCTTCGTGCCCATCGATGACGAACCCTTCATCGATGAATCCGTCGTCCGCCAAATGATCCTCGATGGAGAACCGGACGACCTGCCTGCCACCGGCAATCCAAGTCTGCCCCAGTCGCAGCAGCGCACCGTGCCCACGCATCCGCTGGCCTTCGCAAGTTGAGTTGTGGGGGCGGGGGGCGGGGGGGGCTGGGGGGGCCGCGCCCCGGGGCCCC
>JAWVYP010000113.1:0-8748 GCA_033722655.1 Akkermansiaceae bacterium
GTGGGCCTCGTGTGCCCTCCGCTTGGTGGGCCGCATGTCTTCCCGCTACTCTATTTTGGGGCGTTCTATCCCTTCTAAATCTTTTTTCGCCCTTTTCCCGCCCTTAATCCCCCGCCGCTACAGAAGCCCCAATGACCCATGACCCATGACGGGAGCACAGCGACCCCATGCTGGCGATGAAAAAGTCTTCGACTTCGGCGAAAATTCGGATAATTACCGGGTTGTTCAAAAACCCAATTGGACACCCGTCTCAGCCAACGACCCAATTCCGCAGTCTCCCCCCAATTCACTGGACCATCGATTCGACAATGGGTCCTCGTTGGTGGGCGACTCAGTGGGTGGCTGGATCAGTCGGGATCCATAATCCCACCTTCATGATTTTACCAACCAGATGGATGCGCTGCCTGCTTTTCGTGGGTATATTGTTTTTATCCTCCCTTTCTTGCTGGGCTCAAAATGCCAAGCCGCAGCCTGGGGAGCTTGTTGGGGATTATGTCATCAAACCCAACAACTGCTTTCAGCCTGATTTCAAGGGTGAACCCAACACCCACTTGCTGATGGACCGGGAGACCGGCACTGGCGTGGTGTTGGACGTCACGGGGCTGGACATGGCGAAAATCCGAACCGGGAGTCGGGTGAAAGTCAGGGGGCAGATGAAGTCTGAAAATGCCGGCACGCCAGAGCGACCGGCTGCAAGAAAGGTTCTCAAGGCGAGTACCATTGAATTCATCGACCATCCATCCATGGGTCGGGCGCCCGTGTCTGGAACCAAAGAGGCTCAGCAACCTGCCGCCACCGCGGAGTCCGAGGCTGCCTCAGGTGAAGGTGCGCTTCCTACCTCGGAAGGATCCTCCTCGCCCCCACCTACCGCTGAGGCGGTCACGGTGACCGATTTCAAGTGCCTGTTGCTCTTCGCCAACACCAGCGATTACACGGTGAATGCCACCAAGAAGGCCACCAGCGAGAATTACCTGTTCGGAACCGGTGGCAATGTCAGCGAGGCATTCCAGGATTCGACATACGGCCACTACCGCTTGGTCCAGGGTGATTCGGTGATTCTCGATCTCACCAGTGAGACGGCTTCCGCCAACGACTCGGATCAGATGCGCACCCTGATGCACAACAAGGCCAAAGCCTTGGGATACGATCCGGTCACCGGAACCAACAAGCCCTACCAGCGCGTCTTCTTCTTCATGCCCAACGGAGTGACCGGGATTTCCACGGCTTGGGCATACGTTGACTCCATCGGCGGTGCATGGTGTCACTCGGTTTACAGCTACAACTGGACCGGAGCCTTTTTCGACGGACACGCTCACGAGAACAGTCACAACTGCGGCTTGCAGCATTCCAGTGAAGGGGGAACTGAATACGGCGATGAGACCTGCGTCATGGGCTTTTCCCATTCGAGCTCCAGCAAGACCGCCATTGCCACTCTCAATCCGGTCAAGAAGGCGCAGCTAGGCGTATTCGACGCCTATACAAATGCCAAAATCCATCTTTCCGCCGACAGCACCCTGGACATGTATCCATTGGCCATCAGCCCGGCCACGCAGGCGGGCACGCGCTGCGTCACTTTCGCAGGCAAGGACTACTACATCGCCTACATGCGTGACATCGCGCCTTACGGCAAGATCTGGAGCAATGACTCCGGCAAAGCCGACAAGGTGGTGGTCTGGACCAATACGGGTTTTAGCAACCGTTCATTTCTGGCCGGCACCATCAACGAGGGTGGCACCTACAATGCCGGGGATGTGATCATCAAATTCGAGCGCTACGGCAACACCTCCAAGCAATACGCCACCGTCAGTTTTGACCTCAACGACGGCAACACCAAGCCGGTTGCCAATGCCCAGTCGGCCAGCACTTCAATGAACATGGCCACCAACATCACCCTCACGGGGAGCGATGCGGACACCGGTCCTCCCGATACCCTCACCTACGCGAAAGTCACCGATCCCGCCAATGGAGTCCTTAGCGGCACGCCCCCCAACCTGACCTACACCCCGAACAACAATTTCATCGGTTCGGACAGTTTCATCTTCAGCGTCAACGACGGGCTGATCAGCTCATTTGCCACGGTCAGCATCACGGTTACGGAGACAAATCAGGCACCTGTGGCGAACAACCAGTCGGTCAATGTTTTCTACAACACAGCGGAAACCATTTCCCTCTCGGCATCGGATCCTGACGGCAATCCTTTGAGCTATTCCATTGTATCCAATCCTGGCAGCGGCTCCTTGGGGGCGGTCTCGGGCTCCAACGTCACTTACACTCCGAACACGAATTTTTCGGGCAGCGACAGCTTTACCTTCAGGGTCCATGATGGTCAGGCCTATTCCAATACGGCCACAGTCTCCGTCACGGTGTCCGGGTCCCCAAACACTCCCCCGACCGTGAATGCCGGAAACGATCAATCGGTCTTTCTCAGCCAAAGCGCGCCTTGGACGCCTGCTGAAATCACCACCCAGTTGTGGCTCGATGCGGATGATGCCGGCACGATCACCCTCAATGGCTCCACAGTGTCGCAATGGAACGACAAGAGCGGCAACAACCGTCATGCCGGCCAGAGCACGGCAACCGCTCAGCCGACCCATACGGCAAGCGGCTTGAATGGCCGCAATGTGCTCACATTCGATGGAACCACGGACTTCCTCAACGTCGACCTCAACTTCCTGTCAGGTGTTTCGCACTCCGCTTTCGTTGTCACATCCAACGTGACCGGCCACACCGACATCTATGGTGCCGCCAACGGCAGCTCCGGATCCAACAGCATCCACTGCGGCTTTCGCGACAACGTCAATTACCGGATGAACTACTGGTCCCACGACTACAATCCCGCCATTACTTCCAACTTTGTCGCGGCTGGCAGCATTCTCAACTTCGTCTGGGATGTCGGCTCACCCAAACAGATTTTTGCCAATGGCAAGTCCGAGGGCACCGGCCACAACGCGCTTGCGCCCGGGGCTCCCGCGGGTGGTGGGCGCATCTCCAACGTGGTGGGCCACGGTTATTACGGCGGCAACATCGCCGAGATGATCTTTGTCACCGGCACGGTGGCGGCTGCCGATCGAAAGATTATTGAAGGCTACCTCGCCCACAAGTGGGGCTTGGAGGGCCAACTGGATGCCGGCCATGATTACAAAAGCGCTCCTCCAGGCAGTTCGGGTCTGAGCGTGGATGTCGATCTCTCCAGTGCCCATGTCACCGACCCGGAACACACCCCGAGCACCACGTGGACCCACGTCGGTGGAACCGGGACTGGCTCGGTGACCTTCGCGAATGCATCCGTCATCGATACCACCGTGACCATCACCGATGTGGGCACTTACGTCCTCCGCCTGACGGCCGACGATGGATATGACACAAGCCTGGGTGAAGTGACCATCACGGTGAATTCGCCCTTGCCCAGTATCTACGCCACGTGGTCGGGCGGCACCTTCAGCAAGGCCTTCAATGACATCGACCCGGCTCACAATATTGATGGGGACGGCTTGAGCAACATGATGGAATTCGCCTTCGGGCTTGATCCCACCGCAAACGACGCCGGACCCCTCGCCATCAACGGCTCGGTCAACGGGCAACCCAAGTCCGTCAAGGGGGCGGGCAATGCCATGGAATTCTATTTCGTGCGCCGCGACGATCACGGCACCTCCGGCAGCGTCAGTTATACGGTCCAGTTCAGCACGGATCTCGGAAGTTTCACCAACAGCGGGGACACTCCTGCCTTTGTTGCAGATTCAACTGCGAACGCCGACTACCACCTGGTCAAGGTGCCCTATCCGGCGGGAGCCAGATTCGCCAGGGTCCAGGTGGAGTTTGTGCCCTGAACGGTGCTGGAACGCCCGGCGTGCGCGCCAAAGGGCTGTAATGCCTCCTTGTTTTGCCCTGATGCTGGACAAATGGGGCGGGCTTTGGCATCCATCCGCCCCAATGTCCGAGACTACTGAGCTGGCGAAAGCCTATGAACCCCAAGCGGTTGAAAGCCGCTGGTACGATGCGTGGATGGAAGGCAAGTGCTTCGAGGCCGATCCGAGCTCTGAAAAGGAAGCCTATTCCATCGTCATTCCACCGCCCAACGTCACCGGTATTCTGCACCTGGGTCACGTGCTCAACAACGCCCTGCAGGACATCCTCGCCCGCCGCGCCCGCCAAGAAGGCAAGGAAGTGCTGTGGCTGCCCGGCACCGACCACGCCGGCATCGCGACCCAGGCCAAGGTCGAGCGCAAGTTGCGCGAGGAGGAAGGAGTGACCCGCCGCGATCTGGGCCGCGAAGCCTTCCTTGAGAAAGTCTGGGACTTCAAGGAGCACCACGGTGGCATCATCATCAAGCAACTCAAGCGTCTGGGCTGCTCCTGCGACTGGAGCCGTGAGCGCTTCACCATGGACGAGGCCTACACCCAGTGGGTCAGTCAGGTCTTCGTCGATCTCTTCAAGGAAGGTCTGATTTACCGCGGCAAACGCATCGTCAACTGGTGCCCGGTCTCACTGACCGCCCTTTCGGACGAGGAGGTCATCATGACTCCGCAGAAGTCCAAGCTCTACACCATGAAGTACGAGCTGGTGGACGAGCCCGGCAGGTATCTGGAAATTTCCACCACTCGACCCGAAACCCTGATGGGTGACAGCGCGGTGGCGGTGAATCCCAAGGACGAACGTTACAGCGACCTGGTTGGCAAGAAAGTGAGGCGTCCCTTCCCCGAAGCCGAAATCCCCATCATTCCCGACGAACACGTCGACGTCGAATTCGGAACCGGTGCCCTCAAGGTCACTCCGGCTCACGACAAGGCCGACTTCGAAATCGGTGAGCGCCACAATCTTGAAATCATCGACGTGCTGACCCCGGACGGTCACATCAACTGTCCGGACTGCCCCGAGCTGCACGGCATGGAACGCTTTGAGGCGCGCGAGAAGGCCGCGCAGATGCTCGAGGAAAAGGGCCTGCTCATCAAGGTGGAGGACTACGAGAACAATGTGGGCTTCTCCGAGCGGGCTCACGTGCCGGCCGAACCGCGCATCTCCATGCAGTGGTTTTTGAAATACCCCTGCGTCAAGGAGGCCGCCGATGCGGTGAAGAACGGCGACATCCAGTTCCGTCCCCAGCGCTGGGCCAAGACCTACGCCCACTGGATGGACAAGCTGCAGGACTGGTGCATCAGCCGCCAGCTGTGGTGGGGTCATCAGATTCCGGTGTGGTACAAGAAGGACAAACTCGAGGAGCTCAAGGAAGCCGAGTCGCTGGACATGTCCGATCTGGATGCCGGTGACATTCACGTCGGTGTCGAGCCGCCAGCCGACGAAGACAAGTGGGTGCGCGACGAGGACGTGATGGACACCTGGTTCTCCTCCTGGTTGTGGCCCTTCGCCACCATGACCGATCTCGGTGAGGAGAGTGAGACGCTGAAAAAGTTCTACCCGACCACCGACCTGGTGACCGGTCCCGACATCATCTTCTTCTGGGTCGCGCGCATGATCATGGCCGGCTACCGCTTTGCCGACGGCCTGCCCTTCAAGAATGTTTACTTCACCTCCCTGATTCGCGACCTGCAGGGCCGCAAGATGAGCAAGTCTTTGGGCAACTCGCCCGACCCCATCGAGTTGATGGACAAGTATGGTGCGGACGGACTGCGCTTCGGCTTGATGCGCATCGCGCCCGTGGGCACCGACCTGCGTTTCGATGAAACTTCCATCGAGGAAGGCCGCAACTTCGCCAACAAGCTCTACAACGCCTGCCGTTTCCGTCAGATGGCGGGTACGGATGTCGTCGAGCTACCCGCAGTCGACACGCTGCCCATCTACCACCGCGACATCATGGCCAAGCTCGATGCCATGGCGGCGAACCTGAAAGCGGCCTACGGCGAATACCGCTTCGGTGAAATCGCCGGCCTGCTCTACGAATTTCTGTGGAACGAGTTCTGCGACAAATTCCTCGAAGCCGTGAAGCTCGACTTGCGCGAGAGCGCCACCGAGGAGGCGCGCATTGCCACACTCGGTACGTTCGATGCGGTGATGAGCCGCTACCTGCAACTGCTCAGCCCCTATATGCCCCACATTGCCGAGGAGCTCTCGCATCGCATGGGCTACATCGGGGAAGGGGAGTTTGTGATGAACCGACCGCTGCCGAATGAACCGCTGATCACCGGTGGCGACGACCGAGCCGCCGAGCAGGCGAGTGCCATCTTCGAGTCCGCCGGCCGCTTGCGCAATCTCAAGGCCGAATACAATCTCAGCAGCCGCAAGGACGTGACCTTCCGGGTGAAGGGCGCGACCGACTGGCTCAGCGATGAGACGGACGTCCTCGCGCTTCTGGTCGGTGCCGCCGACATCGTGCTCGAGGACGACTACGAAGCTCCCAAGGGCACGCCCGCCGCGCTGACTCCAGTCGGTGAGTTCTACATGCCCATGGAGGGTCTGATTGATGTGGAGGCCGAGAAGGCCCGCATCGGCAAGGAGATCGCCAAGGTCCAAGCGGAGAAGAAGAAGTCCGAGGGCAAGTTGGGCAACGCCAACTTCGTTGACCGCGCTCCGGCCGAGGTGGTCGAGCAGGAGAAGGAGCGTCTTGAGGAGTGGAAGGCCAAGTTGGCCCAACTCGAAGAGATGCTCGAGGCCCTGGCTTGATCGCTTGCAAAGATCGCATGCAGCCGCCACCTTGCCGGCTACACGGCATGCCCGATTCCGATTCACCAGAGACCGCCGGGGACAAACCCACGGCGGTCAATTACGAGCAGTCCGAGGAGGTCCGCAAGATGATTGCCGAGGCTCCCCATGCCCTGCCCCTGCCCGCGCGGCTGCTGGTGGACAACCAGCTGTCGGTCGGGGATATTCCCGCCGGCATCCTGCTGACCGAATATTGCGGCGACCTCGATGTAAGGGTGTCCCGGCAGGCACCGAAATTCCGCAAGTCCAGTCCGGTCCCGGCCGCTGACCCATTCATGGAAAAGGACCACTCGCTGATGCGTGCCCCCCTGGAGGCCACCAACCGCGGCAAGAACCCCAAGTCCAGGCGCTACATCCGTGGCGTGCTCCACCCGCATCCCTGGGCCCTCGCCACGGGGGCGATCTCCACCCTCCTGCTGGTGTTGGCGCTGCCAGCTACCGTGGTTGCGGTGGTCTTGCTGTCGCTCTCCGAGCGCATGCCCGAGCGCTTTGAATGGGTGCCGGCGCATCTGCTGTGGGTGCCGGTGGCATTGCTGCTGGTCGGTCTTCTCTACCTGACTTACGGCCTCAGCGGTCGCTGCCGGGTCTGCAACCATCGGCTCTTCGTCTATCAGTCCCGCTTCAAAAACGAGAAGTCACACCACCTTCCGGGCTTGGGTCACGTGCTGCCCCTCTGCCTGCATCTCCTGCTCTTTCGCTGGTTTCGCTGTTCGCATTGTGGTACGTCCATTCGAATCAAGAAATGATGAGCCAGCGTTTTTTGCCATTGCTGCTGATCGTCTTGCCCCTCGCATCCTGCGCGAACCGGGGCGGGGAAACCCTGGCCTTTGGCCAGACCCCCAATGCGCCCACCTTTACCGGCCAGCAGAACGAGGGTACCAACGTCACCCCCGGCGGCAACGCCGACATGATGATGGATCCTGCCGGCTTCACGCCCCCGGAAGACATCGTTTTCACCGACCCCGATGACCCCGATGCCAACATTCCGGAGCTGATGGGCATCCTCACCGACCCCAAACTCAAGCGCGGTCCCTGGGAGCGCAGCATCCAGATTGCGCGCAAGACCTCAATCAGGGAGGGCAAGCCCTTGCTCATCTGGTTCACCGACTCCAACCGCAGTCCGCGCTGCCGCCAGCTCAACCAGGAACTTTTTGCCGACCGCGAGTTCCAGGAATGGGCGAGTGAAAACCTGATCCGCATGCGTGTGAACGAGAGTGAGGAGCTGGATGACGAGGGCCTCAGCCTGGGCGAGAAGCAGAGCCGGCGGGTTGCCTTTGCCAAGTATGTGAAGCGGCTCAAGAAGCATTACAAGGTGCTCGGTTATCCCTCGCTGGTCATGGTCGACCCGCAGGGCCGCGTGGTGGGTCATTACCGCGGCTACACCTCGGGCCAGGCCGATCTGACCTGGGGCAAACTGCGCCAGGGTGTGGTCGCCGCCAATGCCGCCACCCGCGCCTGGAAGGAGCAATTGGAGCGTCGCGGCTACCGCACCTGGACCGACCGCAAGGACCGCAGCCTCTTCGCCAAGCTGCTGAAGTATGACGACGGCAAGCTGCACATCGTCGAGCCCGATGGCAGCCGCTCCATCATCCAGGAAAAGCAGTTGAGCGCGGAGGATCGGGAGTGGATTCGGGAGCAGAAGGCGAAGCACCGATAAAGGTAGGGACGACCTGGTTCGATTGCGGCGAAGCTGTCTGTAGCGGCGGTCGATGACCGTCGGATTGTGCATCCTTATTTAGCTCCGGCGCTGTCGGGAATGTTGACGACGGCATCCTCCTGCGAGGTGTTGATCGCGCGAATGGGATAGGGGATCACGATGCCCTCCTCGGCATAGCGCTTGTGGATGGCTTTGATGAAGGCGGACTTCACCCAGAATCGGTTGAAGTATTCCTTGGCGCGCAGCATCACGGTGAGGTTGATGCTCGAATTGTCAAAAGCGGTGAAGAGCACGAAGGTGTTGTACTCGGTGACACCCCATTCGTGGGATTCCAGAATTTCACGCGCCACCTCAAGCGTGACCCGTTCGACATGCTCCAGATCCGAATCGTAATGCACGCCCAGCTCCACCGGCACCGAGAGCTCCTTGGCGGGATA
>JAWVYP010000114.1:0-8658 GCA_033722655.1 Akkermansiaceae bacterium
ATGCGCTTGAGCTCGGCCTTGTAGAGATCGAGCTGGATGCCCTCCATCTTGGAGTAGACTTCCTCCTCGGTCCGGGGCGGCAGATCCTGGGCGACCTGAATTTTGGTTCGGCGCAGCAGGAAGGGGCGCAAACGCGAGGCGAGGCGGCTCTGACTGAGCGGGTCCTTGCGCTTGTCGAAGCGCTTCTTGAAGTAGGCGCGGGTGCCGAGCACGCCGGGCATGGCGAAGGCCATCAACGACCACATGTCGAGCAGGCGGTTCTCGATTGGCGTGCCGGTGAGGACCAGACGGTTGGCGGATTCGAGCTCGCGGGCGCATTTGGCGGCCTTGGAGTCGGGGTTCTTGATCTGCTGACCCTCGTCGAGGATGACGGTCAGCCACTTGATCTGGTTGAGTTCCTCGCCGCAGACTCGCAACTGGGCGTAGTTGAGCACCAGGATGTCGAGGTCGTTCTGGATTTCATCGAGGTCAATGTCGTCGCGGTTCTTGAGGATCTTGACCTTGAGGTTGGGGGTAAACTTACCGGCCTCGCTATACCAGACATCGAGCACCGATTTCGGGCAGACCACGAGCGCGGGCTTGTGGGCTTCCTTTGTCTTCTTGTGGTTTTCGAAGAGCCACAGCAGGTAGGTGAGCGACTGGACGGTCTTGCCGAGACCCATGTCGTCGGCGAGGATGCCGCCGAAGTTGTTGGTCGCCAGATAGGCAAGGAAGCGGAAGCCCTCGACCTGATAGGGACGCAGGGTGGCGTTGAGGCTCTTGGGGACATCCGGATTGACCTCGACCTGGATGTCGTTGGCGCGGCCCTTGATGCGCTCCCAGGCTTTCGGGTCGAAGACCTCGGCGGCCTTGGGATCGGCCAGCTGCAGGGCGTGCATGCGGTGGGTTTCGCCGGAAAGGTCGAAAGGATCGAGACCCAGGCGGGTGACCGCTTCGCGCTGGTCGGCGTCGAGTTTGATTTCCAGGCGCATCCAGGAGCCGTCGTCCATGCGGACGTAGCCGCCGCGGGCGGCGACCAGTTGGCGGATCTGGGCCTTGGAGAGATTGACGCCCTGGACGTCGATGACGATACGCAGGTCGAACCAGTCGATGTCCTGGCCGACGACCTCGAAGCGGACGGCAGCGGTGACAGGATCGGAGAGGATGGACTTGAGGCGCAGGTCGATGTCGAGGTCGATGTCATCGGGCATGGCCTCGACCCACTCAGCAAACTTCTCTGGGAATTGCTTGGTGATGCGTGATTTGAAGGAGCCGAGCTTTTCGTCGTAGCTAAGTCCCATTTCCTCGAGGATGCCGGGGACCGGGTAGAGGGCCTCGCGGGCAAAGCGCAGGAGTTGGCGGCCCTTGACGGGCTCCTGGGATTCCATTTCCCAGCCTTCCTTGGTGAGTTTCTCGGTGCGACGACCCTTGGTTTCGATGGCGTTGACGTCGATGACCAAGTGCTCGGTCTCGGCGGCGGTGAGGCCGGCCACCAGCTTCATTTCGAACTTCGGCTTGAGCTCAAGGTCGACCACGCGCTTCTTGAGTGATTCAGGCAGAGAGGCACCGATCTTGCGTAGGAACTCGACCCCTTCCAGCGAGTCGATGACCTGCTTGGGAATGAGGTAGCGGGGCATCACCTC
Source organism: Akkermansiaceae bacterium (assembly GCA_033722655.1). Lineage (GTDB taxonomy): Bacteria > Verrucomicrobiota > Verrucomicrobiia > Verrucomicrobiales > Akkermansiaceae > Luteolibacter. Next base: position 1,623 of record JAWVYP010000114.1, read on the forward strand.
GGTGTCGTCGAGCCAGCGGGGAGGGCCGGGGAAAACGGTTTCATCCGACTGGTAGAGCTCCTTGCGGCCGGGCAACAGGCGCACCGAGTGCGACACGTTCTCGCCTTCGGCAGTGACCAGTTGCAGGGCAAAGCTGTTGGGATCGTAGGGGTCATCTTCGCACATCCACTTGAGTGCGTCTTCGACCACCTTGAAGTAGCGCTCGTCGAGGTTGACGATGTAGCCCTTGAGTGCCGGCTGGCGGAAGACCCGGTTCATGAAGCGGCAGGGCTCTTCCTGGTCGAAATCCAGGGTGGTATCGCCATCCTCGCGGTAGTAGGCGAGGAAGTGTTCCCAGAGGGTCTGGCTGGGGGCATCCATCAGCAGCGCGCCTTCGTGATGCAGCTCGATGTAGCGCTCGATGTCGTTCTTCTCGCGCAGTTGCTCCCAGGTGTCGTATTTGGCTTCCTTGACCTCAAGGCGGGCCTCGTTGATGGTGGCCACCAGGCGAAATTCGACGGTCACCGGCTCATCCTGGGGCGGGCGCTCGTTGACCTGCTCGATGCGGTCATACCAGGCGGCGACTTCGCGCTCCTGTTCCCAGTCGGCCATCTTCTTCTGCACGTGGCCGAGGTCGGTGATTACGTTCATGAACTCCGGGTAGGGGAGCTTCTTCTTGTAGAAGGCGTAGGCGATGTAGTTCCAGAACTCGAGGATGTCACCCGGAGGCATGGGCCAGATTTCGAGTGCATCGTAGGTGGTAATCTCCCAGCGCGGGTTGATGCGCACCATGTCGTGGTCGTGAAGTTCGCCCTCGATCACGTAGCGGCGGTAGCGTTTCTCGATCTTGGTGACAAATTCGGCCTCCTTGTCATCGAGTTCGCGTTCGAGTTTGTCCTCGATGATGTCGATGACGGGAGTGTCGTCGAACTCGTTGGGGGACTCGGGCAGGTCCTCGCCACGGTGCATGCGCTCCATCATGGTGGCATATTGGCAGGCGCCATTGACGATGTCGTCCTCGGCATTGCAGGAGCCGAACCAGCGGTTGCCCTGCAGGCGCAGACTGGTGCGGAAGGTGCCACTCTCGTCCTCGACCCGGCCCTGGATGAACAAATGGTTGCCGAAAATCTGGGTCACCGCGCCATCTTTCTGGAGGGTGTCGCCGCGTTTGCGGGCCTCTTCAGGAAAGCTGTTGAGGAAGTTGAGGGTAGCGCGATCAGGATTCATCGGGGGATGCAGTAGGTCGTTGAAGTCGTTCTGAAAAGGTGGCTTCAGAATCAAAATAGGTGTCCCCGGAGTGAGGTCACGCCGGGGGACCGGCATTCTAAGGTGCGGATTTCGGGGGAATCAACAAAAACATCCTCTGGGCACTGTGCCTCGCAAAGATACAATTGATCAGCTTGCGCGGCGGCCGCTCGCGGGCTTCAGGCAGCTCCAGAGCATGACGACTCCACCCACCGCAAAGAGGGCGGGAAACCAGATCGAATAAAGCGGGGCCAGGGAGTCCAATTCCAGCACTGCCAGTTGCGGATCCTGCGGGTTCACGTGACAGAGCTGTTGGCTGCCTGCCGGATAACGGGTCAGGCTTTGCTCGATCGGCTGCGGCTTGCTGGACCACTTGCTGCCGCGCAGGCTGACCAGATCACTGGTATGGGCCTGATCCTGCCATTCGTAGCCGAAGATGATTTGATGGCTGTATTCCACCGGCGAGTAGGGATCGTGCTGCCGTTCTTCAATGCTTGAGCTCAGAATCACGCAAGGCACGGTGGGCCACTCACGCATTTCCTTGGCGCGCAGGTAACTGCGGCCCATGAGGAAGATGAAGAGACCACCAATGAGGATCAGCGAGATGGCGACGGGTATCATCAGCCATCTGCCGGAAAGGGCTCGTTGGGGACGGGAATCACTCATGGGACTCGCTCAGGACGGAGGGCTGCAGAACTTCTCGGCGGCCAGCCGGGCCTGTTCATCGGCATCGAGAATGGCCTCAAGCGATGGCTGCTCAAGGGGCTGATGTTGCTCCATGACCTCGCGAACACAGGCCCAGATGCCGGGAAATGGGATGCGGGAGGCGCGGAAGGCCTCCACGGCGACTTCATTGGCGGCATTGTAGACGGCAGGCAGGGTGCCGCCGGACAGTCCCGCCATTTTCGCCAGCTTCAGGGCGGGGAAGTCCTCCCAGCGAGGTGCTTCAAAGTCCAGCGAGCCCAGTTGGGTGAAATCCAGAGCCTCGAGTTGTCCCGCGATTCGCCGGGGCCAGGTGAGGGCGTATTGGATGGGAAAGCACATGTCGGTGTGGCTGAGTTGGGCCAGCACCGAACCGTCGCGGAACTCGACCATGGAGTGGACGATGCTCTGCGGATGGACCACCACATCAATCCGGTCCATGCCAATGCCAAAGAGCCAGCGGGCCTCGATCATTTCCAGGCCCTTGTTGAACAGGGTGGCGGAGTCGATGGTGATCTTGGGGCCCATGTCCCAGGTCGGATGGTCGAGGGCCTGTTCGGGTGTCACCTTGGCCAGGTCGCGGGCCGGGGTCTGGCGGAAAGGGCCTCCGGAAGCGGTCAGGATCAGGCGCGAGACCTCCTCCTGGCCACCGGCATGGCCGTCGAGGCATTGGAAAATGGCATTGTGCTCGCTGTCGACAGGCAGCAGGCGAACGCCCTGTTTCTCGGCGGCCTCGGTGATGATTTCGCCCGCCATCACCAGAATCTCCTTGGAGGCGATGGCGAGGTCCTTGCCGGTTTCGATGGCGGCGAGGGCTGGCTGCAAGCCACCGGTGCCGACGATGGCGATCAGTGCGATGTCCGCTTCCATGCGGGCCAGCTCGACCAGCCCTTCGGGTCCAGAGTGAATGGAGACACCATCGGGCAGTAGGGCCTGCAGGGCGTCGCGTTGGCTGGCGTCAGAGATGGCGACCTGCATGACGCCGGTTTCCTGGACCTGTTCGGCCAGTTTCTCGATGCTCTGATTCGCTGCAAGACCGACGATCTCGATCTGCTCGGGCATGCTGCGCGCCACCTTGAGGGTCGATTGGCCGATGGATCCGGTGGATCCCAGCAGGACGACGCGGCGTTTGCGTGGAGAACTCATTTCAGGATGCGGTCATCTGCAAGCACTCGAGATAGAAGTAGAGAGCCGGCGCGGTGAAGCAAATGCTATCGATCAAATCCAGCGAGCCACCGATGCCAGGCAGCATCTGGCCCGAATCCTTGGCATGCAGGGAGCGTTTGATGACGCTAGCAGCAAGATCGCCGATGACGGCCAAGAGTGCCAAAATAACTCCCAGAATCGCCACATGCACCGGGCCTCCAAGGATGGTCAAATGGTCGGAAAAAGCAAAATAGAGCCCAAAACCGGCCACTTGGGCAAAACACAGACCGCCAGCAAAGCCTTCCCAGGTTTTTCCCGGGCTGACGTGGGGGATCATCTTGTGTTTGCCGATGAGCGAGCCGGTGATGTAGGCGCCCATGTCGGTGAACTTGGTGACGGCAATCAGCCAAAGCAGCAGAATGCAGGAGGATGGAGGCAAATGGTTGAGATCCAGATCAATCGGCGACGCGTCCATCAAGATGGGTTGGAAAAGCAGATGAACGCTGAAGCTGAACATCAGAGTGAAATAGACAAAACCGACGAGGTTGGCGCCGACTCCGACAAGCGCGTTGATGCCCTCGATTTTGTGGCGCAACTGGAGAGCGAAGCATCCGATCAGGACTGCTGGAATCGAGAGTGCATCGATCGGCAGGATTTTCCTGAATTCAAAGAGGATGGGCCCAAACTCCAACACGCAGAATGCAATCGAGCAGATCAGGCCAAAGGTGGGGAAACAGGGGATCTTCGCCTTCTTGAGCATCTGGAAGTATTCCAGCGTGGCGACGATCATGAGGATCGAAAGCAGACCGAGAAACGCCCAGGTCCATGCGCTCAGGAATACCCCGGCGACCACCGCCCACAAAAACAGGGTGCTGCCCAGACGGCGGGCGAAGGTCTGGGCCTTGGATGGACTTTTCGCTTGGGAATCTCCTGACATCGGATGCATGGCATCCAAGACCGCCGAGGCCGACGTGGCAACTCATTCCGAAGAGTTCGCGAAGCTGATGCTTGCCTGATGGCTGGATGCCCTTTAAGCATCCGCCTCGATGACGCACGAACCGGACCACCACGCCTCCCTGGGCGAGATGTATTCCGACTACTTTCTGGACTACGCCAGTTACGTCATTCTGGAGCGTGCCGTGCCCCATCTGGGCGACGGCCTCAAGCCGGTGCAGCGCCGCATCCTGCACGCCATGGATGAAATCGACGACGGTCGCTACAACAAGGTGGCGGGGATTGTCGGCAACACCATGAACTACCACCCGCACGGAGATGCCTCCATCAGTGCGGCCATCGTGCAACTGGGTCAGAAGGACCTGCTCATCGACACCCAGGGTAACTGGGGCAACACGCTGACCGGCGACGGAGCAGCCGCCCCTCGTTACATCGAGGCGCGCCTGACCAAGTTCGCCAAAGAGATCCTCTTCAACCACAAGACCACCAGCTGGCTACCCAGCTATGACGGTCGCCGCAAGGAACCCGAGACCCTGCCGGTGAAGTTTCCGCTGCTACTCGCCCAAGGCGTGGAGGGCATCGCCGTGGGTCTCGCCTGCAAAATCCTGCCCCACAACTTCATCGAGTTGATCGACGCCTCGATTGCGGCACTGCGCAAAGAGAAGATTGAGTTGGTTCCCGACTTCCCGACGGGCGGCATCATGGATGCCTCCGACTACAAGGATGGTCTGCGCGGCGGCAAGATCCGCATCCGCGCCTCCATTTCCATTGAGAGCAAAAAGCTGCTGCGCATCACCGAAATCCCCTTCGGCACCACGACCACCGGGGTGATGGACTCGATTGTCGCAGCGGCGGACAAAGGCAAAATCAAGATCTCCAAGATCGAGGACAACACCGCAGCTCACGCTGACATCTTGGTCCATCTGCCCGCCGGATCCGATCCAGAGACTGCCCGCGACGCGCTCTTCGCCTTCACCGACTGCGAAGTCACGATTTCGCCAAACGCCTGTGTCATCACCGAGGGTAAACCGCAGTTCATGTCGGTGCCCGACATCCTCAAGCGCACCGCGAAACAGACCAAGAGCCTCCTCAAGCGGGAACTCGAAATCCTGCTCGCTGAGCTGGCCGAGAAATGGCACTTCAGCTCGCTGGAGAAGATCTTCATCGAGGAGCGCATCTACCGCGACATCGAGGAGTGCGAAACCTGGGAGGCGGTCATTGCCGCCATCGATAAGGGCCTCAAACCTCACAAGAAGAAGTTCAAACGCGAGATCACCGAGGAAGACATCGTCCGCCTCACCGAAATCAAGATCAAGCGCATCTCCAAGTTCGACTCCTTCAAGGCCGATGAGGAGATCAAGACGCTGGAGGACAAGATCAAAGAGGCGGAGAAGAACCTCAAGAACCTGACCCGCTACACCATCAAATGGTACAAGGATCTCGCCAAAAAATATGGCAAGGGCCGCGAGCGCAAAACCAAGATCGACAGCTTCGAGCGGGTCGACCGCACCCAAGTGGTTGCCGCCACCGAGACCCTTTATGTCGATGCCAAGAACGGCTTCGCCGGATACGGCCTCAAGAAGGACGGCGAAGCGGTGGAGAAATGCTCCACCATCGATGACATCATCGCCTTCACTCAGGACGGCAAGATGAAGGTGACCAAGGTTGCGGACAAAGTCTTCGTCGGACAGCGGCCGGTGCGCGTGGCGGTCTTCCGCAAGGAGGAGGAGCTGATCTACTCGATGATTTACCGAGACGGCAAGCAGGGCACCGTTTACGCCAAGCGCTTCAAGGTGGGGGGCGTGACCCGCGACAAGGAATACGAGTTGGCTCGTGGCACCGCGGGTACCCGGGTCCTCTATTTTGCAGTCCACAACACCGAAGAGGAGAGTGATGCCCAAGTGCTCCTCGTTCACCTCAAGTCGGGGCTGCGAATCCGCAACCTGACCCGCCCGCTTCATTTCGCTGAATTTGGCGTCAAGAGCCGTGGCGCGAAGGGCAACATCGTCACCAAACACGGCGTCGAGAAAATCGTCAGGGCTCCGAAGGACTACGATGCCGAGGCCGGGGCTTGAGCCGCGTTGCAGCTGGTCGAAGGTCGAAAGTCGGAAGGTCTCTCTTCAATCGCTGGTGCGATTTTCTTGTGGGCCGCTATCGCGGTAGCGACGGAGTCGCCTCTCTACACCTATCGCACCAGCGATTCTAACCCGACTTTTAGACCTTCGACCTTAGACGGGATGCGGCCTAGAGAGCTACAGAGGCCGAATCACAAGCGCATTTGCAGACTTCCCAAATGCCACTCAACTTGCCAGCATTCGATCCATGGAAAGTCACGAAGTGCTCAAGGAAGCGTTCCGCAAGACCTCGCCCAAAGCTGTGGCCGCGGAATTGGGTGTCTCGCTGTCACTGGTCTACAAATGGGCGGAGAAGCCCACGGTTGATGGCTCAGGAAGCCGCAACCCTCTCGATCGCCTGCTGCAAATCATCGAACTCAGCGAGGACACGGGCATCATCGAATGGCTTTGCCGTCAGAAACAGGGCAGCTTCGTCCAGGATCCGGACGTCGCGCCCCGCGAAAGTGGCCACGTTTTCGAGCGGACCCAGCAAATGATCGGCCAGTTTTCGAGCCTGCTGCAGGGAATTTCCACCGCAGTTGAGGACAACAGCGTCTGCGAAAAGGAAGCCGCCGAGATCCGCCTGATCTGGGACAAGCTCAAGAGCGAAGGGGAGACCTTCGTGCGCGCCTGCGAGGCCGGCTACTTTAACGACATCAGCAACGGCTGTTGATGCGCTCTGCGCATGAGAGGGCGCATGAATTCTGTCCCGTGTGGCAACCGATGGTTGCGATAAAAATCTGAGGCAAGGCATAGGAGTGGCGCTCTCCTTAGAGCGCCATGAAGGCCCAATGCCGCATTCCTGCGGCATTGAAATGTACGGTGCAACGCTGGGAGACGGAGGCAGGAATGCCTCCTAAGGCTGCTATGGCGCTCTATGGAGAGCGCCACTCCAA
>JAWVYP010000115.1:0-8644 GCA_033722655.1 Akkermansiaceae bacterium
GGCGGCAAGAAGGAGGCTGCCGCGCTCAACGTGCCCCTGCTCGGCCAGATTCCGATTGATGTCCCCACCCGTGAAGGTGGCGACAGCGGAAAACCCGTCGCCCTCATGCCCGCTGCTGAGAGCAAGGTCTCCGCCGCCTTCCATGAAGTGGCGGAGAAGGTGGTGCAGACGGTTGGGAAGTCATAAAAACGTGGAGCTCACCAAAAAAAAAAGCGGCGATCCCTTTCGGAACCGCCGCTTTGAATCATTTGGTGGGTCAGAGCCTTAGATGCCCTTCTCGACCACGTCGTTCATCAGATCGATGACGCGGTTGGAGTAGCCCCACTCGTTGTCATACCAGCTCACGAGCTTGAAGAACTTGGAGTTCAGCTCGATGGAGGAGCCGGCGTCGTAGATGGAGGAGTGGGCGTCGTGGATGAAGTCGGTGGAAACCACTTCGTCCTCGGTGTAGGCCAGGATTCCCTTGAGGTAGGACTCGGAAGCCTTCTTGAGCAGGCCGTTGATTTCCTCAAGCGAGGTTTCCTTGACGGTCTTCACGGTCAGGTCGACGGCGGAGACGGTCGGGGTGGGAACGCGGAAGGCCATGCCGGTGAGCTTGCCTTTCACCTCGGGGCAAACCAGGGCAACAGCCTTGGCGGCACCGGTGGTGGACGGGATGATGTTGATGGCGGCACTGCGACCACCCTTCCAGTCCTTCTTGGACGGACCGTCGACGGTCTTCTGGGTGGCGGTGTAGGCGTGGACGGTGGTCATCAGACCTTCGTCGATGCCGATGCCTTCCTTGAGCAGCACGTGCACCAGCGGAGCCAGGCAGTTGGTGGTGCAGGAAGCATTGGAGATGATGTGGTGCTTGGCAGGATCGTAGTCGCCGTCGTTCACACCTTGAACGAAGGTGGCAACGCCGTCGCCCTTGCCGGGAGCGGAGAGGATGACCTTCTTGGCACCGGCGGTGATGTGACCTTGAGCTGCGGTGTCCTGGACGAAGAGACCGGTGGATTCGATGACGATGTCGACACCGAGTTCCTTCCAGGGAAGGCCATCGGGAGTGCGGGCGCTGACGACCTTGATTTCATGGCCGTTGACGACGATCACGTCATCTTCTTCGGCGTCCGGAGAGGATTTCTTGGAGGAGACTTCACCGTCGAAGCGACCCTGGGTGGAGTCGTACTTGAGCAGGTAGGCGAGGTTGTCGGCGGGAACGAGGTCACCGACGGCGACGACGTTGAACTTGGTGCCGAGGTGGCCTTGCTCGACGAGAGCGCGGAAGACGAGGCGGCCGATGCGGCCGAATCCGTTGATGGCGATGTTGGTCATAGCTGTATTTCAGGAGCTGTTTGGGGGTGCCAACGCGGCGATTTCCGGCCGGCGGGGCGGCATTGTGCATGGCTTCCCCCGGTCGTCAACACCCTCTCGGGGTCAAATTCCGAGGAAATTGGAGATCAACCGGACTCCCGCGGCCTGGCTCTTCTCGGGGTGGAACTGGCAGGCGACCACCGGACCCTGCTCCACGGCTGCGGCGAAGCGGTCTGCTCCATATTCGGTCTGGGCGGCCACCACGCTCTCTTCAGTGGGTTGCGGAAAGTAGGAATGGACGAAGTAGAAATAGGGGGCCTCGCCCAATCCTCTCCACAGCCCCTCCTCAGGCCGGGTTGGCTTGGCCGCATTCCAGCCCATATGGGGAATCTTGAGGCCGGGTTGCTTGGCAAAGCGGCGCACCTTCCCTGAAATCAGTCCCAAGCCATCGACCCCGGGCGACTCTTCACTCGAATCAAACAGGATCTGGTAGCCGAGGCAGATCCCGAAGTAGGGTTTGCCCGCCGCCACCCACTCGCGAATGGGCCCGATCAGGCCACGGGAGCCCAATTGCTCCATGCAGTCGCCGAAGGAGCCGACTCCGGGCAGGATGAGATGGGTGCAGCCTTCGAGTTGTGCAGGGCTGCTCACCAGTTGAGGCTCCACTTCCAAGGCGCGCAGGCAATTCTCCACGCTGTGAAGGTTGCCCGCACCGTAATCGATGAGTGCCACCTTCATTGATCAGAGGGCTTCCTTGGTGCTCGGAATCCCCTTCTCACGGGGATCGATCTCGCAGGCCTCGCGCAGTGCACGGGCCAGGCCCTTGAAGATGGCCTCGGCAATGTGGTGGCCATCGCGGCCGTAGAGCAGCTCAACGTGGATGTTGGCCCGCAGATTGGAGGTGACCGCACGGAAGAACTCCTCGACCAGTGAGAAGGCCATGTTGGGAGCCGAAGGCGTGCCGGCAGGCGCCCGAAACTCGAGGTGCGGGCGATTGCTGAGATCGACCACCACGCGCGCAAGCGTCTCATCCATCGGCAGGTGACAGCAGCCGTAGCGACGGATGCCTTCCTTGGTGCCCAGCGCCTCCTTGAGGCATTGGCCGAGCACGATGCCGGTGTCCTCGATGGTGTGGTGAAAATCGACTTCGAGGTCGCCATCCACCTTCACTTCGAGGTCGATGAGGCTGTGCTTGGAGAACAGCGTGAGCATGTGATCGAAGAAGGCGATGCCGGTGTCGATCCTGGAGACGCCGGAACCGTCGAGATCGAGGCTCAGCTCAATCGCCGTTTCCGCAGTCTTGCGGCTGCATTTGGAAGTTCGTGACATGGACGGGGGCGAGGAAAGGTGAAAATCACCTTTTGCGCAAGACATCCCCGAACTTCTCGAGGTAGCGGTCGGGCACCCCTGCCTCTTGGGCAGTACGGATCAGGTCCCGCATTTCACTCGGATCGGCTCCCTTTTCCTTCATGCGGTGCAAATCGCGGTAGATTTCGCCACCGTCCACCTGTTCCTGGGAGAGAAAGCGCTCGATGTCACGGGTGAGAGTTTTCGAGAACTGAAGGGTGTAATCGATGGCCGACTCGCTGAAGGGATGGAGGGTCACCCAGCCGACTTGGGCAGCCACTTCCGCGCGGAAGCGCCGTTCCAGCTCTGCAGCTTGCCTTTCAATGGCGCGGCGCGAAGCCTGCTCGTCATTGTGTTCCATTCGCTCGAGACCCGTCTCACGCTCTTCCAAGCGCCTGTCCATGGTGTCGTGCAGCTGCTGTGCCTTGGCGGTGTGGGCATGAATCAGCTGCTGCATGTCGGGGAGCAGCTGCCGGTTTGCCTTGGTGGGCTCGTAATCCTTCCTAAAATCGAGATAGTCACGGAGGGCCTGGAGATGCTGCCTGTTGCTGATGAGCTCCTGGATCTTGAGGGCCTCGATTCGTGCATCGAGTTCGTAGCGGTTCTCGCGGAGTTCCTGGGGCGGATGGAACACTCCCCCAATCTTGCGCGAGCCTGCCTCAACCTTGCGCATCTCGGACTTCAGGTCGTCGCGCATCTTGATGACCCGTCGCACCTTGCTGTTTGACGGAAATCGCTCGATAAACGAAGTGCAGCGCTCGATGCGTTGCTTGTATTCAGCCACCGACAGCCCATCCGGTGCTGGCATTGTTTCACGCAAGCGCTCGTATTCCAGGAGTCCCTTGTCCGGTCGGACAATCCGGATCACGTCTTCCTTGGCGACCTTTTGCTCGCTCTTGATGGTGGGTCTGACCTGCACTTCCACCATGTAATGGGTATCGGTTTCGTCCACCACGCGGCCTTCGACCTTGTCACCGTTCTTCAGCACAAAAACGTCGGCCTTGGCGCTCAGGGATGCCAGCGCAAGGGCCATGAAAATGGAGTAAAGGGAATGTTTCATGTCCAGTAGGGTTGATTAAAAGGCCATTTCGCTCGATTTCGCTAGCCAAAAGTGAGTTCAAGCCGATCAGCGGCCAGCCGGGCACAGGCCCTCAAGGTCCTGCAGTCTTTCCAAGAAAAGGCTTTCGATGTGGCCTGCTGGGGCTATGGTTCGGCCGGAACCGAGTCCCTCCGCGTGATCAGTATTGCCGTATCAAGTCAGAAGGGAGGCGTTGGCAAAACGACCCTCTCCATCAACCTCGCCCATGCCTTTGCCCGTGCCGGAGTCCGCACGCTGCTCGTCGATGCCGATCCCCAGGGCTCAGTCGGCCTCTCGCTGACCCGCCAATCCCGTTTGCTCTCCGGCTTTTATGACTACCTTTCCGATCCCGACAGCGATTTGGACAAACTCATCGTCCCGACCCGACTCGACACCTTCTCACTGGTCGCCAATGGCAGGGCCAGCGACTACGAGAGCGGAGGCGCTCCCGGGGCCCAGGTCGCACGCTCCAAATCCCTCCTTCACGAGGTCGAGCAACGCGGCTACGAGCTCTGCATCATGGATACGGCTGCCGGACTCTTTGGTCTGACCAGCGATGTCGTCACCGCCTGCAACGCCATCATGATTCCCCAGCAGGCCGAACCACTGGGCATCCGCTCGGTTCCGAAATTGCTCGAGGGCATCAAGCAATTGCGGGTCATGAACCCCCAACTGAATGTGCTCGGCATCTGCCTAACCATGGTCCAACAGAATCTCGAGGAAAGCACCAGTGCGGCCCGCGCGCTACGCGAGCTCCTGCCATCCGAAATGGTGTTTCGCACCGAAGTCCCGCGCAGTGACCTCTTCATCAAGGCCAGTGCCCGCGGCCTGCCCGTCGGCGTGATGGAAGGCGGCAATTCGACCCAGAAGGTCTTCGACAGCCTGCGCCTCGAAATCGAATCCAAACTCCACATGCGGCAAGCCGCTGATTTCGCCTAGTGACCGACAGCATCCATCCCTGGCTCGATGCCGAAGAGCTCAAGCAACTGGCGGAAAGCCTGATGCAAGGTGGCTCCAGGCCCGTGCCCGTCCAGAACGATGATCCCTCCTTCGGGGAGGGCTTCGTGGGCTTTGCCGGACCGGGATCGACGCGTGAAGCCAGCACATCCTCCGGGAAGCCGGAAGCGCCCACCAGTGCAAGTCACGCCGGGCCTGCCAGCGCTTCCGCTTCATTCGAACCCAAAATCCCGGGGATCATGCCCGCCCCCAAGGCACAAGCCTCCAAGCCCGCCGAAGATCGCCCCGGGGCAGAGAATATGCCCTCCCAGGAGAAAGCCTCATCCGCCGTGGAGAAAAGCCATGAGCCGCCGAACGGAGAAGAGCCCCGCCCTCCCTCCCAGGAAATGCCCCGCCCTCCCTCCCAAATCGAAGCACGTCCCGCCCCCTCACCGGCGGCGCCTCGTGTGAGCGAAGGTCCCGAGCGGCAACTCGAACAATTCCAGTTCGACATGCAGCAGCAGTTCGACGCCAGCCCGCTTTTCATTCTCAACCGCGACGGCCACACCGTCTTTGGCAAGGAACATCATCCCCACTTCCAGTTCATTGCACGCAGCCTGACCAAGCACGCCGAGCGGCGCGGTTTGCCCAAGGGTCACATCCACATCAAGGTCGGCCCCGGCCAGACCCTGGAAATCATCCCCGTCAACCTCCCCAACGGCGGCTGGGTCGTCGGAACCGTCGTCCCCAAACCCCTGGAGACTGCCAAAATCGAGCACTGGGTGCGCGAAATCTCCAAGCTCGCGGGGACGTTGAATCAGCTGTAGCGGCGGTCTATGACCCCCGAAGGTTGATGGTCGACGGTCATAGACCGCCGCTACAGACGAAATCCCGCTTACGCACACTTCGGGCAAACGCCGAAGAACTCCAACTCGTGGTAGAGATTTCGGTAACCGGTCTTGTTGCGGATTTCCTCCTCCAACTGATGCACCGGGCAAGGCGCTTGGATGGCTTCAATGCTGCCGCAACTGGTGCAAATCAGATAATCGCTGTGCTTGCCGGGGATGAGCAGAACAAAATACGCCGCGCGCTCATGCAAACCGAGTCGGCGCACGACCCCATGGTCGACGAGCTTCTGAAGCAGGCGAAAGACCGTCGCCTTGTCACATAAATCAACCAAGCGCTTGGAGGCACAGAGTTCAGCCAAGGTCTGTGGTCGATCGCCCTCAACCAGGGTCAGCACCAACTCTTCAAGCGCGCGCGTCTTGCGCATGCCGGAGTCCCGCAAGCGGGAGATGATCTGGTCGACAAGGTCACTCATCGGTAAAAAATTCCTGTTGGGGATCGTCGGGGTTTCTTGGCGGCTGGGGTGCGCCGATCTTCTTGTAGGCCGAGGGCATGGCCTGGCGCCCGCGCGGGGTGCGCATGAGATACCCTTCCATGATGAGGAAGGGTTCGTGCACCTCCTCGATGGTCGCCGCGTCCTCGCCGATGGCCACGGCCAGCGAGTTGAGGCCGACCGGCCCCCCATTGAACTTGTAGATGAGCACCTCGAGCAGGCGCTTGTCCATCTCATCCAGACCCTGCGCATCGATCTCGATCATTCCCAAGGCCGCATCGGCCACCTCGCGGGTGATCTTGCCACCACCACGCACCTGGGCATAGTCGCGCACCCAGCGCAGCAGCGCATTGGCAACTCGTGGCGTGCCTCGCGCGCGCCCGGCGATTTCGAGAGCCCCCTCGTGGTCGATGGGCACGTCCAAGAGCCCCGCCGATCGCTCGATGATGCGGGCAAGGTCCTCGTGGTTGTAATAATCGAGGCGGTTGACCAGGCCGAAGCGCGAGCGCAGGGGGGCAGTCAGCGCTCCAGCGCGAGTGGTCGCGCCGACGAGGGTGAAGCGAGGCAGGTTGATCTGGATGGAGCGCGCCGACGGCCCCGAGTCGATGATGATGTCGAGCCGGTAGTCCTCCATCGGCGGGTAGAGATATTCCTCGATGGCCGGGTGCAGGCGGTGGATTTCGTCGATGAAGAGAATATCCCCCTTCTGGATGTTGGTGAGGATGCCGGCCAGGTCACCCGCCTTTTCAATCTGGGGACCGGAGGTCGTGTGCAACTGGGTGCCAGCGGCCTTGGAAAGCAGGTTGGCCAGGGTCGTCTTGCCGAGACCGGGAGGGCCGGAGAGCAGCACGTGATCGAGCACGTCACTGCGGCCCTTGGCGGCCTCGAGCATCAGCAAAAGGCGCTCCTTGACCTTGCTCTGGCCAATGAACTCCGAAAACTCGGGAGGGCGCAGAGAAACCTCGAACTCCGTTTCCGGAGCAGAGGTGGTTTCCTGGTAGAAGTTTTCGGACATAGGGCAGGGCGAGCCGTGGCGAGTCAGTGGGCGAAAGCCGTGTTGTAGTGGGCGCCGAGGGGATACAGGTCGACCTTGCGAAATTCGACCTCGGAACCCTCTGCCTGGAGCGCAATCTTGCCGGAGCTGACCGTCGAGCCATAGCCATGGTTGACCAGATCCCCGTTCACCCAGACCACGACTTCGTCGCCCTTGCAGATGATTTCCATGCGATTCCACCCGCCCAGCTCCACCTCGGAGCCATCGGTGAGGTTGTGGATGTGACGGGCATCACCCTTGAGTCCACCCCACTCCTGGCCCTCCTTGCGGGGACGGCGCTCCTCCATGTTGGGCACCTTGATGTTCTCTCCAATGCACCAGAAATCCCCGGCGTGCTGGTGCTGCATCTGCACCTCAATGGAGGCCGGGAACATGTCATAGAGGACGCGGGGCGTCGAGCTGTGGACCAAAACCCCGCAATTGCCCGGCTCACCGGGGAAGCGGTATTCCACCACCATCCGGTAATCCGAGTAATCGCCAGTGGTGATCAAATGCCCGCGCGGCTCGCCGAGGCTCACCAGCTTGCCCTCGCGCACGATAAAGCTGGGCTGAATGTCCGGATTCTCGTCGGCCTTGGGCACATCCGCCTCCCAGCCATCGAGGTTCTCGCCGTTGAAGAGCTCGATTTTGGGGCCCACCGGCATCGCCCGGTATTCCCCGGCATTCGCCCTCAGGCTCTCATTGGAGACGCAGGAGGAGAGGATGAGGGCGCCAGCCGCAAGGACGAGGGGAGGAAGCAATTTCATGCGCGCAGCATGCTCAATTCCCCCGTGCCGACGCAAGCTTGGAGCCAAAAGCCCGTCATTGCCCGAACTCCCGCCCTCCGGGGCCCATCCCGGGAGGCGTGATTTCCCTGTCTTTGGCCTTGCCACAGGGGCCGGAATCCCTAGATTCGCGGCCCGTTTTTCTTGTCTCTCAGGCGGTTGGAGCCCCGGTGCCTGTGAGAATTTCCATCGGGGCAACGACGGAAAGAAGACGAACCAAACTAACCGAACCCCAACCCCCACCCCACCATGAGTTCTGCAATCGCCGAACCTGAAAACAAAGAACTGAACGAACTGATCGACTCCAAATTCGTGGAATTCCGCGAAGGATCGATCGTCAAAGGCACCATTCTCGACATCAAACCCCAAGTGGTGATGGTCGACATCGGCTACAAGTCCGAAGGCGCCATTTCCATCAACGAATTCGAAGACGAGGAAATCGAAGTTGGTGATGAAATCGAAGTCCTCCTCGAGAAACTCGAAGACGATGAAGGCATGGTCGTCCTCTCCAAGGAAAAGGCCGCCCACAAGCAGAACTGGGACAAGATCGTCAAGGTCTACGAGGAAGGCGGCCTCGTGAAGGGCAAGGTCAAGTCCGTCGTCAAGGGTGGCCTCATGGTCAACGTAGGCGTCGAGGCCTTCCTGCCCGGATCCCAGATCGACATCATCCCGCCCAAGGACCTCAACGAATACGTGGGCAACGTCTACGAGTTCAAGATCGTCAAGGTCAACGACATCCGGAAGAACATCGTCCTGAGTCGCCGCGAAGTCATCGAGGCGGAGCGCGCCGAGCAGCGGGCCGAGTTCCTCGAGTCCGTCCAGGTCGGCGACAA
>JAWVYP010000116.1:0-8605 GCA_033722655.1 Akkermansiaceae bacterium
GCGAGGTGTTCACACACCTGGCCGCGCAAGTCGGCAAAGAGTTCGGCTTCAAGCTTCTTGGAGCGCTCCTCGGCTCCCAGCACCTTGTTCTCCACCTCTTTGAGGGCCGGCGTGATGTAGCGCTCGGCGTTGGCCATGGTCTGTTTGCGGGTGTAGTCCTCCGGCACCTTGTTGAGGTGGGTCTTGGTGACCTCGATGAAGTAACCGAAGACGTTGTTGAACTTCACCTTGAGCGAATCGATGCCGGTGCGCTTGCGTTCGTCCTCCTGCAACTTGGCAATCCAGTCCTTGCCATCGCGCATGGCACTCCGAAGCTCATCGAGCTCTTCCGACCAGCCATCGCGGATGATGCCGCCGTCGCGAAGATTCGCCGGGGGCTCATCGACGAGCGCCTTTTCAAGCAGGCCAGTCAACTCCCCGAAGTCGTGGAGGTGGTCGAGCAGGCCACAGCCGCCCTCCAGCAGGCTAGCGAGATCCTCACGCAAGCCGGGCACGTGCGAGAGCGACAGGCCCAAGGACTGCAAGTCACGGCCATTGCCGGAACCCTGCGACAGACGCGAGGTGGTGCGCTCGATGTCGCGGATGCCCTTGAGCGACTCGCGGCATTTCGAGAGTACGTAGGGCTCCTTCAGAAAAGCAGCGATGATGTCTTGGCGCTTCGTTAGGGTTTCGAGATCGCGCAGCGGGTGCAGAATCCAGTCGCGCAGCAGGCGCGCGCCCATGGGTGTGGCGGTTCGGTCGAGCACGCCAAGAAGCGTGTGCTCGCGGCCGCTGCGCGACTCCACCAAGTCGAGGTTGCGCTGCGAGGCCGCATCGATGAGCACGCATTCGGCGTGCTCGCGAACCTTGGGCGCCTTGAGGTGGCCGCAGGGTCGCTTGAGCTGGTGCATCAGGTAATGCAGCACGCCGCCCGCAGCGCCACAGGCCGCCTTCAGCTCGGCACAGCCGAAGCCATCGAGTGCATGGACCTGATAATGGTCCTTGAGCAATTCGGTGGCATGCTCGGTCTGGAACGTGTAACCGTCATAGGGCATGCCGTTGGTGATGGGCTCGAAGTCCTCCACCTGGTGGTCGGCAATCAGCAACTCGGATGGAGAAAGGCGGGCAATCTCGTCATAGAGCTGATCGACCTGCGTGTATTCGGCCAGCGAGAACTCGCCGGTGGTGTGGTCGACACAGGCCAGGCCCCAAGCCTTGCCCTCACAGCAAACCGCCGCGAGGTAGTTGGAGCGGTCGTCTTCGAGTAGACTGAGGTCATCGATGGAACCCGGTGAGAGGATGCGCGCGATCTCGCGCTCGACCAGCTTGCCCGGCTTGGGCTCGGAAGTCTGTTCGGCCAAGGCCACCCGCCTGCCCGCCTTGAGCAATCGCGCGATGTAGCCCTGGGCCGAATGGAAGGGCACGCCGCACATCGGCGTCTCGCCGCGTTTGGTCAGCGCCACGTTCATGATGGGCGCGGCCGCCTTCGCGTCCTCGAAGAACATTTCGTAGAAATCTCCGAGCCGGAAAAACAGAATGATGTCCGCCGGCAGGCTTTTGCGCATGGCCGTGTATTGGGCCATCATCGGGGTCTTGCTCGAGCCTGCCATGCGCCGGAGTCTGAAGAGCCCGCCCGGGGGAATCAAGGCGTCATCAGAAAGTCCTCATGGGTAGGCTTGCGAATGGAGATTCAAAACGCCCCGTTGAGCTTGCGCCCCACCCAGAAAAGGCCGAGCAGCACCACCATGGCAATCAACACCGGCCAATAGGACCAGAGTGGCACACGGGATTCCATTGGCCGCGGCTCAGGCAGCGCGTTGATGTCCTTGATCAGATTGGACACCTGGCCCGGCTGTACGACGCGGCCCTTGGCGATATTGGCCATCTCCTTGAGGACTTCGGGACGTGCCGGCTGACCAGTCTTCTCGATTTCCACCCCCTGGGCGAGCAACTTGGTTTCCAGCGGCTGGTCTTCGGCCCCACTGACCACAGCGCGGATTTTCCAGGTGCCCGGTAGATCCACCTTGAAGCGGCCATTGAAGGCTCCCCATCCAGAATCACTCTTTTGCAGGTCGAGCCGTTTGACCCGACCATCGGGAGCTGTCAGCGTGATGGTCACCTTGCCATCCTCCAGGGGCGCGCCCTTGGCATCGAAGGCATTCGCGTTGAGGGTAACGGTGGCACCCGGCTCGGGACGCTCCGGGGTGAAATACACGCGCACCCGCTGGCCGGCGGCCATGTTGCGCTGGTAGGACATCCAACGGGCGACCTGACCCCAGAAGCGATAGTGGTAGAGGTCCTCGACTCCACGGCGCCAACGCCAGGCCGAGTCGGTACCCATGAAGAGCACCTTGCCATTGCCTGCCGTCTTGGTGACCAGGAGCGGCACCAGACCATACTTGCCACGGCGGTTGCCGTGCACGGCCAAGACTTCCGTTCCCGCCTTGGCCTTGATCACCGGCGCGTGCCAGAAGAAGCCCGGCAGGCGTCGCCAGATTTCGGTGTTCTCCTCCTCGTTGTCGCCGAGCATGGTCAGCAGGGAGCCGCGGCCTTCCGAAGTCAACACCAGCGGGGCGGCGATGGGCTCGGTGAGTCCTTCGCGCTTCTTCTCGTCAAGGATCACCGGCATCAGGTCAGCGAGCTCGGTTTCGAGCAGGGAGAACTGGTTGCCCTGGCTGCCGGGCAGGAAGACCACGCCCGATGCCTGATTTTCGACCAGGCCCTTGATCAGGGCACATTGTTCCTTGGTCAGCTGATTGTCGTTGATGCCGACGTCCCCGAGGAAAATCACGTCGTATTGCGAGAGGTCCTCGCGCTTATCGGGGAAGGCCTGGATGTAATCGCCGCCGCCACCGGTTCCCAATTGCGGATGGAAGAGCAGGCAGGAGAGCTCGACACCGGGATCGCGCGAAAGCGCGTTGCGCAGGAAACGGTATTCCCAGCGCGGCAGGCTGTCGACCACCAGCACCCTGATCTTCTCGGGCCGACCGGCGATGACGAACTCACGGGAATTGTTGGCATCCACGAGTTCCCCTTCGGCGACCGGCACCGACAGGTTCAACTTGGTCGCGCCTTCCTTTTCCAGTCTCCAGAGCATCGAGCCGTAGGTCTCGGTGTTGGGCGGCAGG
Organism: Akkermansiaceae bacterium; assembly: GCA_033722655.1. Lineage (GTDB taxonomy): Bacteria > Verrucomicrobiota > Verrucomicrobiia > Verrucomicrobiales > Akkermansiaceae > Luteolibacter. Next base: position 3,108 of record JAWVYP010000116.1, read on the forward strand.
ACGATGTCCTTGGTGACTTCCTTGCCGGCCTCGTTGCGAAGGCGAACGACCGTCCGCACCTGGCGGTCGAGTGAAGAGCGGATGGTGAAGGGAATCTGCACCTTTTCACCCACCACGCCGTAACTGGGAGCGGATACCTGAAGCAGATCGATGTCAGGCAGGCGCACCGGACTGCCCACCGGAATGGGAAAGAGCGGAACACCGCGCAGGCTCATTTTCTGCGCGGCTGCCACAGGCGGCTGACCCTGGTTGTAATCCGCATCAGTGAACAGGACCACCGCCCGCAGATTGTCCTCCTTGTCGAGCAGGTCGGAAATGGCGGACTCCAGATCGGTTCCCGAAAGGGCGGGACGCTCGGGGTCGGGAGTCGCGAAGGGCACGACCTTGACCTCGTTCTTGCCATCTTCTTCCAGCGGCTTCCAGAGGTCGGAAGCGAGGGCCTGCTCCACCCATTCCCGGCGGGACACGATGCCGCTCCGGCCGGTCAACTCCGGCGGCAGCTCGGCGTCGATGGTGGTCATCGACTTCGACTGGTCGGTCAGGATGACGATGCGCGGCTTGGTTTCCGGATTGGTGACCGTCAGCCATTCGGGTTCCCAGAGCAGGATGGCGACTGCGATGGCCGCCAGCATGCGCAACACTTCCAGCAGGGCCGTGCGCTTGGGATGCGGGCTGCGCTTCCAAGTCAACCAGGACAAGACACCGACGGCGATCAGGCCGGCGATGCCCAGGGTCAGGGTCAGGGGCGTTGGATTGAGATGGAGCATGGAAGTCGGGAGGAATCGGAAGGGTCAGGAGGTAGCAACGCCGGTCTGGCCCTGGCCCGTGCCGCCGGATCGGCTGGGCAGCACCACGGTGGGATTTTTCTTGGGCAGGCAGAGAAACGCTTCGGCAATCAGGAAGAGCATGGCGGCGATCAGGAAGAGCCTCCACACATCGCGCGAAAGCCCCTCGTCGTCTTCCTGGCCGGTCTGGTCGAACATGCTGTAATTGGTACCATCCAGCAGGCCCTCGAGTTCCTCGCGGGTGAGGATGTCGGGCACGTCCTCGATTTCGGGCCGGTTGATGGCGAGGGTCCGGTCACCGGTGTTGTAGATGCCGGCCTCGTGGCGGGCGTTGTTGAGATCGGGTTTGCCGTAGCTGTCGATGCGCTGTGGAGACTCTCCCCCCAGACGGGCGGAGCCGGGACCCACCTCGGCCTGGAGGGCCTGATCAAAACGGTCGGCTCCCGCCAGGATCATGCGTTGCACGGCGGGCAGGAGAAGATCGGCGTCCCCCAGGTTGGACCAGGTGTAATCCGGCAGGCTGCCCAGGCACCAGATCGTGCCCTGACCGACGATGCGGCGGGTCAATGCCGGCTCGCCATCCTCCCATTGGGCAATCGAGATCATGTCGCCTTCCGGAATCTGGCGGCGAATGGCCTTGAGGCGGTGTCCGGCCAGCGGCGTTCCGTCGATGCCATCGCGGAAGAGGCCATCGCTATGGTTCCAGTCGTCGAGAATGAAGAACTTGTCCACCGGTGCGGGCTGCGGCGAAGACCAGGAAATGCCGAGGAAATCATCACTGCTCTTGGTGCCGGGCGGCAGCAGCATGAGTTGGCCGCCCGCGGTGACAAACTCCTCGAGCGCCTTGGCGTCGCTGCCGCTTGGCAAGGGTGCCGCCCAGATGACTGCCGCCAGATTGCTCGAGAGTTCATCGATGGCATTCTCGGGGCGGACAGGCTTGGCCGAAAACCCATCAAGTCCCGGAGGTGCTGCGAAAAGATTCAGATAGTCCGCTGCTTCGCCGGGAGCAGACACCACCATGGTGGTGCGATCCAGGGACTCGCCATAGGCAAAGAAGGCCACGTTGTCGCGGGGATTGCCATCGCCGGGAATGGAAATCCAGCCGTAACCCGAATCCGCATCTTCCGGGAGCTGGACGCTTTTCTGGAAGCGCAGCGATTGGCCGTCCATGGTCAGGCTGTCGGTGGTGGTGACGCCATTGACATGGACATCCAGCGGCATGGAAATCGAGCTCCGACGGTCACCGTGGCGGAGGATCTCCAGATCGAGCTGAAGCTGGTCACCGGTGCGGCGAGCCGAGATCAGCCGCACCGAATTGTTGGAGTCTGCATCTCCCGTCATCGAAAGCACCCGCAGTCGGGGCGAATTCGGCATGCCAGACATACTGGCCCGCAGCGCGGCCCAGCCATCGTCATTGGGGCGCCAGTTGGTGGCTTGAAGATCGGAGGCCAACCAGATCTCGGACTTGCCGGTGCTGTCGCGCAGCCATTCGGCGGCCCGGTTGATCATTGCGGGAATGTCGGCGGCCGTGTCGGTGGGCGCGGTGGACGAGATCTCGGTCAAGACTTCCGGCGAGGGCACTTCCTGGGGCTGCAGGGTGGCGCTATCGATGAGCACCAAGCGCGGATTGCCCAGGTCATCCATCGCCTCGCGAACCTTGCCGAGGATGATTTCACGCCGCGACTCGAGGCCTTCGCCGGCACGGATTTCCATGGAGGCGGAACGGTCCAGCAGGAGCACAACCGTGTCGATGGATCCCCCTCCCCAGCCGATGAGACCCGAAACCACGGGCCGGGCCGCGGCAAAGATCAATCCGGCCAGCAACAGGCAGCGGCAGGCCAGGATCAGGATGTTGCGCAGCTTGCGTTTGCCGCGCGACTGGCGCGTCGCCTTGAGCAAAAACTGCATCGCCGCCCATTGGATGGTTTGATGTCGTCTCCGGTTGATCAGATGGATGATCACCGGTATGGAGGCGAAGGTCAGCGCCCAGAGAAACAATGGAGAGAGGAAGAGCATCAGCCTTTGGTCTTGGAGAGGCGGGCAGTGAGGAACTCGCGCAGCAGGGGTTCGGCCGGGGTTTCCGTGGTGATCAATTGGTAGTCCGCATTGGCATCGTGGCACTTGTCGCGCACCGCAGTCATGAAATCGCGCAGGGCCGTCTTGTATTCCTCGGCGATGAGGTTCGGTTCGGCCACCAGCGCGGTGCCATCCTCCAGGTCGACAAAGCGCTTGGGCCGATCGAACTCGAAGTCGATCTCCTGCGGATCCATGAGGTGGAAGACGGCAATGTCGTGCTTGCGGTAACGCAAGTGCTGCAGGGCGTCACCCAGTTCATCGGGATCGGCAAAGAGGTCGGAGAGAATCACCACCAGCGCACGCTGGCTGACTTTCTCGGCGATGGTGTGGAGCGCGTCCACCAGGCCGGTCTCGCCCCCGGGTTTGAGGTCATTGAGGGTCGCGAAAATGCGCTCGAGATGGGCCACCCGGCGGCTGGGCGGAATCTCCAGATGAAGCTTCTCGGTGCAGACCGAAAGGCCTGCGGCGTCACCCTGATTGACCAGCAGGTAGGATAGGGAGGCAGCAATCTTACGCGCATAGTCGACCTTGCTGCCGTGCTCACCCTCGAAGTTCATCGAGCCGGAGGCATCGACCACGAAGTAGGCGCGCAGGTTGGTATCAGCCTCGAATTCCTTGATGTAGAAGCGGTCCGAGCGGGCGAAGACCTTCCAGTCGAGGCGGCGGGTATCGTCGCCTTCAACATACTTGCGGTATTCGGCGAACTCCACCGACGAGCCACGGTGCGGCGAGCGGTGCTTGCCGGCCACCGTTCCCATCATGGGCGCGCGCGACTCAAAAGGCAGCGCTCCCAGGCGGGAGAGCAAATCTGCATCTAGGAAGTCGTACTTCATGCTTCACGCATTTCCTTGACCAGGCGCTCGATGATCTTCTTGGAAGTCATGCCTTGCGACTCGGCGGCGAAGTTGGTCAGGACGCGGTGGGTGAGCACGGAGGGCGCCACGGCTTCGAGGTCCTCGAGCGAGGCCATGTAGGAACCGCGCAGGGCGGCACGGGACTTGGCCCCGAGAATCAGGTACTGCACGGCACGGGGACCGGCACCCCAACCGACGGTGTCCTTGATCCACTGCGGCGACTCGGGTTGACCGGGGCGGGTCATGCGCACCATCTTGACGGCGTATTCGTAAAGGTGTTCGGGGACCGGCACGCGGCGAACCAGTTGCTGGTAAGCGAGCACTTTCTCGCCATCGAGCAGGTGGCTGAGGGTGGTCTTGGCAGTGCCGGTGGTTTCACGGGCAATGCGGACTTCCTCGTCCTCGCTCGGGTAGTCGAGCTCGATGAGGAACATGAAGCGATCGAGCTGGGCCTCGGGCAGCGGGTAGGTGCCCTCCTGCTCGATGGGGTTCTGGGTCGCCAGCACGAAGAAGGGTGGCTGCAATTGATAGGTGCGGCCGAGCACGGTCACCTTGTGCTCCTGCATGGCCTCGAGCATGGCGGACTGGGTCTTGGCTGGCGCACGGTTGATCTCGTCGGCAAGCAGCATGTTGGCGAAAACCGGCCCCTTGACGAATTCGAATTCGCGGCGACCGCCTTCACCGGACTCCTGGATGATGTCGGTGCCGGTGATGTCGGCGGGCATCAGGTCGGGAGTGAACTGGATGCGGTTGAAGCTGAGATCGAAGGTTTCGGCCACCGAACTGACGAGCAAGGTCTTCGCCAGACCGGGCACCCCCATCAGCAGGGCGTGGCCGCGGGCAAAGAGGGCGATGGCGAGCTGCTCGATGACTTCTTCCTGACCGATGATGATCTTGCCGATCTCTTCGCGAAACTGACTGTAGGTCTTGCCGAGCTCATCAATGGCCGCCACATCATCGGGGGGCAGGGTCACCTCAGGCGACGGAGTCGGAGTCGGGGTCGGGCCCATGGCATCCGAGGCGGGGGATGCGCTCTCTTCCTGGGTGGGTGATTGGTCCGCATCCTTGGCGGGCGCATCGTCGGTGGCGGTATCGGTCGTGGTGTCCATTGTTATGAGGTAGTAGCGAAGCTAGGAGCACCCATTTGTTTGTCCAGTATGGAACGCACTCCAATCCCTTCATTTACGGAGAATTTAGGGCGGCCTATCCCCCGTCTTTGAAGTTCGTGCCAGATTGCGCTCCGATCGGAACAAGGAGAGCAAATCGAATGCCACTCTGAGGGACGAAAGTATTACGGCTTCCTTAGACGAATGAGCCCGATTTTCCCCGATCCGCTGCGAGGGCTCATTTTATTGGCTCTCCAGGGCGAAAATTTCCATTTCCGGCTTGCCAGCACTGCTTTGTCTGCTAAATCACCCGCCCCCGCGGCTCGCCGGACGCACTGGCTGCTGCCCGCAAACAGTTAACTTACTGCCCATCATGGCTCGTATTCTTGGCATTGAAATCCCCAACGAGAAGCGCATCGAAGCTTCTCTGCCCTACATCTTTGGCATTGGCCCGTCGACCGCTTCCAAGGTCCTTGAACAGGCCGGCATCGACCCCGACATCCGCACCGGCAAGCTCTCCGAAGACCAACTGGTGAAAATCGCCCAGGTCATCCAGAACGAGTCCATCGTCGTCGAAGGCGACCTTCGCCGTGAGCGCCAATCCCAGCTCAAGCGCCTGACTTCCATCAACTGCCATCGTGGCATCCGCCACAAGCGCGGCCTCCCTGTCCGTGGCC
>JAWVYP010000117.1:0-8583 GCA_033722655.1 Akkermansiaceae bacterium
AGTTGATCCGGGTTCGGATTGCCATGCCCGTTTACAGGGCCGAATTCTCGACAAAAGATTGATTCCCGAATGGCGCCGTCCTAGTAATCTGCCATGCGATTTCTATGCCGATGGCGTGGTATCATTGCCATCGTAGCAATGGGTTCACTGTGCTCATGCACGCTCGGTGGACTCAACGACATGCTCCAGGATGAGCAGGCCAAGCTGGAGCGGCAACTTGCGGAATATCGGAAAGAGGAGATTCCGGAAATCCGCCTGTCGTGGAAACAGGCCAAGCGGAGGATGCTGGCCAATGACATCAGCTTGAAGCGTTCTCGTGCCAGGCTCGAAGAGCTGCGCCGCCAACGAAAGAGCCAGTGGCGTGAGTGGTTGCCACGACCCTCTCTCTTCATCAGCTTGCAGTCGGGTTTGCGCGAAGTCGGGGATCTCAATGGCCGTGACGTCTCCGGGTCCCTCTATGCTCCACTCCAGATTCCCAATCCGTGGACGGAAAGGGCCAAGGCCTACCGCTACGCCCTGGCTGAACTGCAGGCCGAAGACTCCCTTGAGATCTTGGAGCGAAGGCAGGTCACGGGACTGTACCGCCTGTTCCATGAATGGGCGGCCCTGGACAATTCTAGCCAGCCGGTGAACCAAGGCAGCCTCGAGGTCGAGGACGAAATCCTGCAGGCGCTGAGGGCGCGGGAGCGGGATGCTTTGGACGATGACAAACGCGCCATGATCGAACTCCGTCTGTCGCGCCTTCTGAATATGCCCGGCGTCCGGGTAGTGCCGAAGATTTCCAGCCTGCCGGATGTGGATTACAGTCAGAGGCGCAAACGCCTAGTGCCGGGCAAGAACTATGGCAGTCTGGCGATGCGTCTTTCGAGTTACCGCATTGTGTCCGCTCTCCTGCGGGCGAAGGGTATTGAGGTGCTGGAATGGCGGCCGCCGAGACTCAGTGTGGGCCTGCCTGCCATTTATGAGGTGCAGAGGGGTGAAAGCAGCTACATTGACGGCTCCGAGGAGATCAATCTCTTTGGCAGCTGGAGCAAAAGCTTTGATGTCACGGGAAGAACTGCGGCCAGCATCAGGAATGCCAAGCAGCAGGTAGAATTTGTCCGTGAGTCACTGCGGCTCGAGCTTAGGAACGACAGTTACGAATGGCACAAGCTCAATCGCCGTTACGAGACGATCACCACCAAAATGGAGATCCTGAGGGGCAGGATCAACCGGATCCAGATTAGCGATGTCGGAGCCGCGTCCGACGACCTGGAGCGTTTCCGCCAGATATTGTCTGAGCTCAAGCAGTTGGAATACATGAAACTGATGTTGGATATTGAACTATGGAGCTGGGACGACCATGAATGGAAGTAAGATGAGATCGATTCTGGCCGTGATGGGCTGCACCCTGACTGCTGTGACCTCCGTCACAGCGGATAAAGAGCCTCGCCGCAACCTGTCATCCTACCCCCTGCAGGACAGGGTCTGGGTTGGCAATTTCGGTGGCAAAGTGGAGGTCAACCCGATGGTGGATCTCGAAACAAAGCGCTTCGGCCGGGTGGAATGGAAGGCGCAGGACGACGAGGAGGTCGAGGCCGGGCAGACCGTGGCATGGCAGGCGGCGGACCACGTGCGACACTCCCAGAACCAGCTCGACATGCTCAAGGAGGAGCACCTTCTCAAGATGGAGGCAACGGAATGGGAGCATCAGGAAAAGATCAACGCGAATCGGCGCAGCTTGCGCGAGCTGGAGTCCAAACTGCGTTCGCTGGAACTCACGCCGCAGGAGCGTCGCATCGTCGGTGAGGAATTCGTCGCCAGGCTGGATGAACGCAAGAGCGAGATCGAGGCCGAGCTGGATGCAGCCCGCATGCGTCTGGATCCCGAGAGACTGGCCACCGAGCTGAAGCTGGAGCGCCAGAGATTGATCGCCGACCTGGACAAGGCGCAACTGGACCATGCGGACCTGGTTAACAACATGTCCCTGATTGCTCCCCATGACGGGGTCTTGCGACATCTGGAACAGGGAGATGTGGACAAGGGGGCCATTGTGGGCCGCATCGAACGTCAGGGTAGGGCGGTGGCCAGCCTGAAGATCGTGGATCCGGAGGTTCGCTCCGAGAAACCCGAGCGTCTGGCCATCATTGTGACCGGTCCTAGCGGGCAGCGGGTGCAGGGCAGTTTCTCCCACGTTGAAAAGATGCTGGATGTGGGCCTGGGTAGCGTGATCCACCATTTCGAACTCGAGCCCAGAGAAGGGCAGTCGCTGGACAACGAGATGTCGGGGGAGAGGATGATCTCGGTCTATCGGTTGCTGGGACGACAGGCGAGGGTGGTTCCCAAGTCCGCATTCCTCTTCGAGGAGCCGGCTAAGATCCAGAACATGGGTTGGGCGGCGTACATCAAGGAGATCTGGCCGCAATCGGAAATTGTCTACATCGGACCCACAGCGATCGCCGTGGCTGAGAAGCCATGAGGGTCAGATGCGAACAGATCGGCTTCCGCTACCCGGGTTCCGGGGAATGGGTGCTGGAGGACTTCAATTACGGTTTTGATCCCGGCATTGCGCTGCTCAAGGGATACTCTGGCTGCGGCAAGAGCACCCTGTTGAGATTGCTGGGCGGATTGCTTGAGCCATCCGCCGGACGGATTGTGGCAGAGGGAATGCCGACACCGGGTTCGCGGGAGTTTCTCCGACATGCCTTCGCCATGGTCTTTCAGGAATTGAACCTGTTGCCGCTCGCCAGTGTCAGTCGAAACATCGAACTCTCCTGCCAGATTGCCGGCGTTCCGCTCGAACGTGGGAACGAATGGCTGGGCCGTTTGGGGATGGAGCGTTTTAGCAACCGCCGCGTGGAGAGCCTCTCCGGTGGACAAAAGCAGAGGGTGGCGATCGCCCGGGCAATGGCCAAGTCGCCTTTGCTGCTGCTGCTCGATGAGCCCACTTCAGGTCTCGATGACGAGAACGCGGACATCATCCTCTCCGCGATCAGGCAATTTTCCGAGAGCCGCGATGCCATCTGTGTGATCGCATCCCATGACTACCGCATGGATCCCGTAGCTAATGAATTGGTGGACTTCCATTCTCACGTATCTGTGGCGCAATAGCCTGCGCCGCTGGATCGAGCAGCCATTGAGCCTGCTCAGCAAGCTGACCGTGGCCGCCCTCATCGGCGGCCTCGGTGCCGCGATGATTTCCGGTGTGGACTACCTGGGCGCCCGCATCAGTGACCAATTGATGAACCGCGATGCACTGCACGTTAATGTCCAGGAAGTCGTAATGCCGAGAAGCGCAGGCACCGATCTTGGGGACGAAGCAGAGGAGGCTGGATGGGCCTCGCTGTCCACCGAGCAGCTGACTGTGATGCAGATTTCCTCGGTGGCTTACAGCGAGGATGACCGACCCGTCCTACTCTATGCCGTGCGCAATCCCGAGCAGCACGGCTATCCCAACACTCTGGTCCTGCTGACCGACAAATTCCCGGAGGGCACGATCCGCACCGTGAGTCTCAACGGCCTGCGTGCTTCAGCAGTGGCGTATGCTCCGCGGGGAGATCTCATCGAGAAGCTGGCGAGCCGCAAGGGCGTTCTGTTGGGTAGCTACGAGTTGCTGGCCCCGCTGATCCAGAATGGATACACGCGCCGCCATCTGCTTCAGGCAAGGGATGTCGATGCGGTCGAGAAGATGAATCAGGTGGTTGAGACGATGCGCGACTTGGATGGGCGGAGGGTTTACATCTACTCATCGCTCGACCTCTTGCTGCAATTGCGGGAAATCCAGGCCATGCAGCACAACATCGCGATTGCCGTCACCCTCGGTTCTGCCCTCACCCTGGGCCTGATTCTGGGGGCGATGGCCTGGATGGAATTCCGAGAGGAACGCTATCTGCTTTGCCTGATCCGCTCTTTCGGCGTGGGGCGGCTCATGCTCTTCGGCCATGCGGCGGTCGAGAATTGCCTGATTGCGGCCGGGGGGATGACTTTGGGCGTTCTCCTGTTGTCCTTGGTGTCCGGTATCCTGTCCTCGGGTCCCGCGGCCTTGCCCTGGTTGAACAGTGCCCAGCTGTATTCGGGGGGCGTCTTCGGCGTCCTGATGGCAGGTGCCATTTTCGGTGGCCTGCTGGCCTGTGTCCCGGTGGCCATTGGCCTGCGCCGACCCCTGGGTCTGACCCTGAAGTGAGTGTCGGGCTTGGCACTTGCCACCGGCTCAGCGCCTCCCCCATTCTCGGGCCATGCAAGTCATGGTGCTCACCGGAGGCATCGCCTGCGGCAAGACCACTGCCGGCGAGCTGCTGCGGGAATTCCTGCCGGGCCTCGCCTTCTTTGACTGCGACCAGTCCGTGGGCCGCCTGCTGGACTCCGATCCGTGCGTGGCGGATGCCATCCGGTCGGCTTTCGGCGACCAGGCGGTCGCTGAGGACGGTGGCGTCCATCGGCACTTCCTGCGCCAGGAAGTCTTCGGAAATGGCCGGAAACGGGCCCAATTGGAGGAAATCCTGCACCCCCGGGTCATGGAGGAATGTCTTGCTTCCCGGGACGAGGCTGCTAAATCGGGGTCGGATCTGTTCATCGCGGATGTGCCCTTGTTCTTCGAAAAGGGCTTGGACATCGCCCAGCAGCTAGTGCTGGTGGTCGCCACATCCCGCGCCACACAAGTCCAACGGCTCAAGGCCCGCGGCGGATTCGACGACTCCCTGATCGAGTCCATGATTGCCGCCCAGATGCCGGTTCCCGACAAGATGTCCCGTGCGGATGTGGTGTTCTGGAACGAGGGCCCACCCGAAACCCTGCGCCGCCAAGTCCAGCGCTTCTGCCAATCCTTTTCCCATGACCCCCAGTGACGAACCCAAGGCCGAGAAGTCGGCCGACTCTTCCGATGCCGCAGCCACCGCCTCACCGGTGCCCGAGCTGATCGACGTCAACGAATTCCGCCGCAAGCCGCTCAGCGAGCTGCAGGCCATGGCCGAGGCCTGCCCGGCCAAGATCCAGGGCGGCATCTCCAAGGCCCAGCTGATCCACGAGTTGCTCCAGTTCTTCAGCGAGGAAGGCGCCCGTCTCGAATGCGTGGGCATCCTCGAGAATGCCAAGGAAAAGTATTCCATGCTGCGCGATCCCGAGCGCAGCTTCCGCCCAAGCTCCGACGACATCCACCTCAACAACCAGTTGGTGAAGGATCTCGACCTGCGCCCCGGCCAGGCCATCAAGGTTCGCATCCAGGCCCCCAAGGAGCGCGGCAAGTACCTCACCACCGCCGAAATCCTGGAGGTCGAGGGCATTCCGGCGGACGAATACGAGACTCCCAAGGAATTCGACAAGCTCACCGCCCAGTTCCCCGACGATCGCCTCCACCTCGAGGGCGAGGGTCCCGAGTTTCACTCCGTGCGCGTGATCGATCTCATCGCCCCGCTCGGCAAGGGTCAGCGCGGCATCATCGTCGCCCCTCCACGCGGCGGCAAGACCATCCTCCTCAAGCAGATCGCCAAGTCGATCAAGGCCAACCACCCCGAGGTTGAACTGGTCATCCTGCTGCTCGACGAGCGCCCCGAGGAAGTCACCGACTTCGAGGAAACCGTTGGCGCCCAGGTCTTTGCCTCCACCTTTGACGAGTCGCCCAAGCGCCACGCCCAGGTCGCCGACCTCGTGCTCGACCGCGCCAAGCGCATGGTCGAGCGCGGCAAGCACGTCATCCTGCTACTCGACAGCCTTACCCGTCTCGCCCGCGGCCACAACTCGGCGATGCAGGGTGGACCCATCGGTTCCGGTGGTGTCAGTCCGGCCGCACTTCAGAAGAGCCGCAAGTTCTTCGGCACCGCCCGCAACGTGGAGGAGGGCGGTTCGTTGACCATCCTCGCCACTGCCCTGGTCGAAACCGAAAGTCGCGCCGATGACGTGGTCTTTGAGGAGTTCAAGGGCACGGGCAACATGGAGGTCCGCCTCGACCGCGAACTGGCTGAGCGCCGGATCTATCCAGCCATCCACATTGCCCAGTCGGGAACCCGCAACGACGACCGCCTCTATCATCCCGACGAGTTCGTCAAGGTGGTCGACATCCGCCGCCAGTTGGCGGGTCTACCGGTGGGCGACGCCATCGAGACCCTGCTGGCGAATCTCAAGGCGACCAAGTCCAACGCGGAACTGTTGCTCCGGGGTATGAGATAATCCAGGTTTTGGCTGTGCGTCCAAAATGCCAACGCTTGCCGCGCCGTAGCCCGAAGGGCGAAGGCGGGCTGCGGGGAATGCGGTGAAGCCAAGGGCTCCGAAGAAGGCTCCACTGGGTTTGGAATCGGCCTGGAAAGCCGCTTTTTTCCGTGATTCTTCATTCAAGGAGGCATTGACAAGGCACTTGCGCAGCGCCTAGCTTCGCGCGCATTTCGCCGGGCGCTCGGGATCCGTTCCCTCTCTAACCCTGTCCGGCAAATCCCCCAACACTACCTGATCCAACACGATGGCTACCAAGAAGAAGGCTGCTAAGAAGGCCAAAAAACCCGCCGCGAAGAAGAAGTCCGCTGCCAAGTCCAAGAAATACGTCTACACCTGGGGTGCAGGCAAAGCCGACGGCAACGGCAAGATGAAGGAGCTGCTCGGCGGCAAAGGCGCCAACCTCGCCGAAATGACCCTCATTGGCCTGCCCGTTCCGGCCGGCTTCACCATCAGCACTGAGGTCTGCACCTACTACTACGACCACAACCGCACCTACCCCAAGGTCCTGCGCAAGCAGATGGAGGATGCCGTGGCCAACATGGAAAAGATCATGGGCACCAAGTTCGGTGATTCCGAAGGTTTTCCCCTTCTTGTTGCTGTGCGCTCCGGCGCCCGCGACTCCATGCCCGGCATGATGGACACCGTCCTCAACCTCGGCCTCAACGACGACACCGTCGAAGCCCTCGCCAAGGCCACCGACAACGAGCGTTTCGCTTGGGACTGCTACCGCCGCTTCATCCAGATGTATGGTGACGTGGTGCTTGGCGTCCAAAAGCGCCCCGGTGAGGACCACGAGCCCTTCGAGCACGTCATCGAAACCTTCAAGGAGAAGGTCTACGGCAAGGACATCGTCGATTCCGAGCTCACCGCCGAGGACAACAAGGCCCTCGTCGACCTCTTCAAGAAACTGGTCAAGAAGCGCACCGGTCAGGGCTTCCCCACCGACCCCTGGGAGCAGCTCGAAGGTGCCGCTGGTGCCGTCTTCAGCTCCTGGATGAACGACCGCGCGATCGTCTACCGCCGCAAGTATGGCATCCCCGCCGCCTGGGGAACTGCCGTCAACGTGCAGGCCATGGTCTTCGGCAACACCGGTTCCAACTCCGGTTCCGGCGTCGCCTTCACCCGCAACCCCGCCAACGGCAAGAACGAGCTCTACGGTGAGTTCCTCGTCAACGCCCAGGGCGAGGACGTCGTGGCTGGAGTCCGCACTCCCGATCCGGTGGCTGGCATGAAGACGGCCCTGCCCAAGGCCTACAAGGACCTGGTCAAGATCCGCAAGACCCTCGAGAATCACTTCAAGGACGTCCAAGACGTCGAGTTCACCATCCAGGACGGCAAGCTCTACATGCTCCAGACCCGCAACGGCAAGCGCACCGCCGCTGCCGCGCTGAAGTTCGCTGCCGACATGGTCAAGGAGAAGCTCATCGACTGGAAGACCGCCGTCATGCGCAACCCCGCCGACCAACTTGACCAACTGCTCGCCCCCGTCTTCGACGTCGCCGAGGTCAAGAAGGCCAAGGTGGTCGCCAAGGGCCTGCCCGCCGGTCCTGGTGCCGCTTCCGGCAAGATCTACCTCAACGCCGATCGCGCCGAAGCCGCCGCTGAGAAGGGCGAGAAGGTGCTGCTGGTCCGCGTCGAAACCTCCCCGGAAGACCTTCGCGGCATGATCGCTGCCGAGGGCATCCTCACCTCGCGTGGTGGTGTCTCCTCGCACGCCGCCCTCGTTGCTCGCCAAATGGGCAAGGTCTGCATCTGCGGTGCCGACGGCGTGGTCATCGACTACGAGAAGAAGACCGTAAAAGCCGGTGGCAAGATCTTCAAGGAAGGCGACTTCCTCTCCATTGATGGTACCGAAGGCACCGTTTACGGCGGCAAGCTCGCCACCGAGCCCTCCGAGATCATCACCGGGCTCATCCAGGGCAAGAAGGCCTCGCGCAACACCGAGAAGTTCCGGAACTTCGTCCAGCTCATGGATTGGTGCTCGCAGGCCTCCAAACTGGGTGTGCGCACCAACGCCGACACCCCCGAGCAGGTCAAGACCGCGGTCGCCTTTGGCGCTGAGGGCATCGGCCTGACCCGCACCGAGCACATGTTCTTCGAGGGAGACCGCATCGACGCGATGCGCGAGATGATCCTCGCCGACAACGAGGACGACCGCCGCAAGGCGCTCAAGAAGCTCCTGCCGCACCAGCGCAAGGACTTCTTCGGCATCTTCAAGGCGCTCGACGGCAAGCCTGGCACCATCCGCCTGCTGGATCCGCCCCTGCACGAATTCCTGCCCCACACCAAGGAGCAGCAAATGGATCTCGCCCGCACCCTCGAGGTGCCGGTGGAAACCATCATGCAGCGCGTGCACGACCTGCACGAGTTCAACCCCATGCTCGGCCACCGCGGCTGCCG